>DPWT01000227.1 GCA_003527555.1 Verrucomicrobiales bacterium
GGCGAGTTAGGAGCTGACAGCGCACTTACGTCATTACATCATCGTTTTTAAGGCGTGTTTCAGGTGGTGATAACATTTTTCTGCAAACTCTTGTGAGTTTACAGCAATGCCACATTCACTCTCTAAACTGGTCACGCTAACGCCACTTAATCCACAAGGGGTAATTGATTGAAAACCTTTCAGGCTCTCATGAGTGATATTGATAGCGTAACCGTGCATTGCGATCCATTTTTTGACACCCACTCCGATGGAAGCTAATTTACGCTCCTCCACCCAAACACCCGTCAGGCCGTCGCGAAGCGTGGCATCTAATCCGTAATCGGCACATGTTAGTATGAGTGCTTGTTCGAGATTACGTATGTAAATGTGCAGATCCTTGCCTAGCGGACGCATGTCCACCACCGGATACCCCGTTAGTTGTCCTGGCCCGTGATACGTTGCCTGACCGCCTCGGTTGATTTCTACAACTGGGTGGGGTAACATTGCGGTATTTTTACCTAAGGAGCTGCGGTCACGTGTGCGCCCAATGGTGTATATGGGTTCGTGCTCGAGAGTAAACAGCTGATTGCTACCCTCACCTCTTAGGATTGATTCGACGGCACGTTGCTGCATCTCTAGACCCTGCTTGTAGGTAATGCCCTTGCCGAGCCATGTGTGAGTAAGCTCCATGACCTTTGTTACGTGTAATTTGTCATGTGGACAAGCGTGTAATAACCAGGAGAAATGATCATATTTATTTGGCTTGGCGCTAATTAATTAGCTTTAATTAACAACCCCATCATACAATATGTGGTATTTATTAATATTGCGCATACCATATAAGATGTTTTTAACGTATTTTTCTTGGTTGCATGACGTCCAAGATTATACTGCCAAGAGCTCATACGCAAAACGATCCGTTTATTTGGATTATCTATACTCACGAACCCAGCTATTATCATTATGTATCTGAAATCTCTCGACCTTCACGGATTTAAGTCCTTTGCTGATAAAACAAAATTTGAGTTTCACTCAAATGGAGTCACAGGCATCGTTGGTCCTAATGGTTGCGGAAAATCAAATGTAGTTGATGCCATTCGCTGGGTGCTTGGCGAAACCTCTGCCAAAGCCCTGCGTGGTGGTGAAATGGCGGACGTCATATTCAATGGGACAGACAAAAGCGGAACCAGTAAGGCACGTGCTGCGCTCAGTATGGCGGAGGTCACCATGACTCTAGCTGATTGTGAGCAAACACTCAAAGTAGACTACAATGAGGTGGCAATCACGCGCCGTGTGTTTCGCGATGGTAAGTCCGAGTATCGTATCAATGGTAGCCTATGTCGCCTGCGTGACATCCATGAGCTGTTCATGGATACTGGAATTGGTCGTACGTCATACTCCATTATGGAGCAGGGCAAAATCGACATGCTTCTCAGCTCGAAGCCAGAGGATAGGCGTACGGTTTTTGAGGAAGCCGCAGGAATTACCAAGTTCAAAAAGGAAAAGAAAGAGGCACTGCGCAAGCTGGAATACACAGAGGCTAATTTGTTGCGTGTTTCCGATGTGCTAGCTGAGCAGGAACGCCGAATGAATTCTCTTAAGCGTCAAGTTGCCAAGGCACGCCGTTATCAGGAACTTGCGACCGATGTGAAGATCCTGGATAGCCATCTTAGCCATCGTAAATATACTGAGTTTTCAGCAGAACTAGAGGAACTGCATAACTCGATCTATTCCCTTGAAGTGCGTGAGAATGAGCTGGAAGTGGGTCTTCCCGAGAAAGAGGAAGCCGTGGTAAAAGCTAGAGATGCTGCTCAGAGCCTTGAGGCTGAGCTATCCGAAATTCGTCAGCAGCTCAACCATCATACCAATGCAGCCAGTGCTGCAGAGAGCCGTATTACTTTTAACAAAGAGCGGCAGTCTGAGCTGGAAGCAAGAGTCAGCCAGAACAAGAGCGATATTGAAGATGCTCAAGATAAGCTCCGGCAACAGCAGTTTGATTTCGAAGAAGTTGAGAAAAATTTTGCCGAACTAACAAGTCGAGTAGACACCCAAAAGGATCAGCTTGCCCAGCACGAAAAACGTGCGACTGAGCAGCGTGCTGAGCGTGAAGGGAAGGAAACTACCTTACGTGAATTGCGTTCGCTGGCGAATGCCACGCAGTCGGTAATTGCTGCCAGTCAGGCGAAAATCGAGAGTGCACTCTCGCAAATGGAGAATAGTCGTGAGCGCACCCGCAAGCTCGCCGAAGAGAACGAGCGCCTGCAAACCGAGCATGAAGAAGCGGTGTTAGAGCAGGAAAAATTTTCATCTGAGCTGGATTCTCGTCGTAGCAAATTAGCGACTCTTGAGGAGGAAAAAGAAACTACAGAACGTGCGTTTCAACATAGTCGCGGTGATCTAGATGCTACGCGTCAGCAGACAGCAAATGCACACAAAGACCTCGCTCGTGCATCGTCTCGACTTGATGTTCTGAAACAACTCGTCGATTCCGGTGAGGGTTTTAAGAAAGGCACTCAGTCAGTGCTCAAAGGGCTCGATGAACCAGAATTCTTCAATAATGGTGTGCGCGGCGTGCTTGCTGGCTTGATTCAAGTCGAGGACGGTTACACAGCAGCTGTCGAAGCTGCGCTTGGCTCACATTTGCAGGCCGTGCTGGTAACGAACTCGGAATACGCTCATGCAATTATTGACCGACTTACCGAAAAGAAACTTGGTGAGGCAGCGATCATCCCAGAAGACTTTGTGGCACCCGATTCAGCGGGCCAAATGATGACTGTTCCTGATGGCGCCAAATCATGGGCAATGGATCGTGTGAAGTCCGACAATAAAGTTGCATCAGTCGTTGAAAGTCTTCTTTCTAAAGTGCTGATTGTTGATGATCTGACCACTGCGATTGAAATGAGGAAGGACCTTCCTGATGTAATGATTGTGACGATGCGTGGGGATGTTTGCACCCCTGAGGGTCTGGTGCTTGGTGGAGTCAGCAGCGGTGATCAGAATTCTGTCTTAGAACGCCAGAATGAAGTGCGTGCTCTGGAGTCAGAAGTTTCTGAGCTGGAGACAGCTGATGAGGATGCTAGGCAGGAACTCGAAGAGCTTGAGTCTACCGTTGCGGAGCAGCGTGAAGCAGCTGAGGCGGCGCGTGAGAGACTCCAGAAAGCCCGAGTCGAGGAGTCTACCCTACAGGGACAGCTCACCCTGGCTTCACGTGAGGTAGAGTCGCTCGAGAGCAAGATTTCTAGCGTCGAGTGGGAGGCTAACGATATTAAGGAGCGTGATAAAAATGCTATTGAGGGGCACGATCAGTTAGAATCTGATCTAGGTGCTGCCCGTGATCGTCTCGAGCAATTCGAAGCTGATCAGATTAAGCTCACTGGTGAGTTGGAAGAGGCGAGTCGACGCGAAAACGAAGCTGTTGCCCAACTTCAGGATTTTCGTACCCGTCTAGCAGTCGAGCGTCAGGCACTGGATGCAGCCGAGCAGCAGAGATCGCCGATGGCAGCACGTCTGGAGGAGCTGCGGCAGCTGAGTAGCCGGCGCGATCAGGAAATAGCGTCGTTCAATGAACGTATGGAGGCCGCAGTGACTGAGAATACGGGGCTTGCTGAGACGATCGAAACTCACTCTGCCGAAGCGAAAACGCTGGAGCAAACTCTGGCGGATGCAGCTGCCAGCCGTGGTGAGCTTCACAAGGCGATTGAAGTGAGCGAAAAAGAGCTATCCGAGCTGCGCCACGAGTGCTCCAAGATCACTGAACAAAAAGGACGTGAGGAAGTTGCCGCGACTAAAATTGGTCTGCGCCTTGAAAGCTTGAACGAAAATGTGATGGAGCGTCATCAAATGGAGCTGGAGCACTTCAGGCCAGATTCCCACGCACTTCTCACCTGCTTGCAAGAGCGCGCCAAGCAATATGAGCGGCAGGAAAAACGTCGTGCCGATAGAGAAAGTTCTGAATCTGAGCATCCAGAAAATACTGATGCAGCAGATGTAGATCATGACGAAGCATCATCAGATGAAAGAGTCGAATTCCCCGGCGATGCGGGTCCTGATTGGGATCTTGTGGAGACGGTTACGATTGATCTGAAGCGCAAGGTTGATTCTATGGGTCCAGTCAATGTGGATGCTATCGAGGAGTTCGAAGAGCTTGAAGATTTGCACAATAATTTGCGCACGCAGCACGATGATTTGGTCAATTCCAAGACCGAACTCATTACAGTGATCGAACGTATCAACGTGGAGACTAAGAAACGCTTTACGGAAACCTTCACCCAAGTTGCAAAGAACTTCAAAGAGATGTTCAAGGTGCTGTTTGGTGACAAGGCGATAGCGAACCTGATTTTAGTTGATGAAGATGATCCGCTTGAGAGTGGTATTGATATCATTGCAAAGCCACCGGGTAAGAAACTGCAGTCTATCAGTCTACTGTCAGGTGGTGAACGCTCGATGACTGCAGTTGCTCTTTTGTTCTCTATCTATCAAATCAAGCCAAGTCCATTCTGTGTGCTTGACGAATTGGATGCTCCTCTTGACGAGGCGAACATTGGCCGATTTTTGCGTGTGCTGGACAAGTTCATTGATAATTCACAGTTTATTATTGTCACCCACAGTAAGCGCACCATGGCACGTGCCGATGTGATGTATGGAGTTACCATGGAGGACTTCGGTGTTTCGAAACCTGTTGGAATGCGTCTTACCTCGGTGGAGGACGCCAGTAAGAAAAACAAGGGCGAGGCAAAAACTGCGGCAGAGAAAGCGGCACTGGAGTTGGATTCCTGATAGGTGAACTGAGAAATAGGCGGAGGCACAAGACCTGTGTGCTGTCTGCTGTTACAACTCAGGTTGATTCCACTGTGGAATACCGTGCGTCTTCAATTGTTTGTAATACCAATCATGGTAGGGGCGTGTTTTCGACATGGTAACATTTTCATTGATCATCAGGGGGCGAGTTTTTTCCCACCAGTTATCGTAGGCTGTGCGCATCGCCTTGACTAGCTTGGGGTTTTTGGCGGCGACGTCAGTTTGTTGTCCTGGATCAGAAGGAATATGGAAGAGTTCCAGTTTGCCGTTATTCTTGATATTTCCTCTGGCGACCAATCTGTATTTCTGATTTCTGACTGCAAATCCTTGCCATTTGAATTGTTCGGGATCTGCACCTGTTTTCCAACGTCCCTGATGGGTGAAAAAATACCGGTCTTTCCAATTTTTACCGTCACCGGTGATCAGGGGGAGTAGG
The DNA here is from genome assembly GCA_003527555.1 of Verrucomicrobiales bacterium. GTDB lineage: Bacteria > Verrucomicrobiota > Verrucomicrobiia > Verrucomicrobiales > Akkermansiaceae > Oceaniferula. Next base: position 5,213 of record DPWT01000227.1, read on the forward strand.
CTTCGCCCTTCGATTTGAGAGACGAGTTTGCTGGGTAGTTTGACGCCGGTGAGTGATCCAAGTGTTGGTAAGAGGTCGATGTGACCAGCTAGTGTGTTGATTTCGCGTCCGGCTGCGATTTTCTTATCCCAGCGGATGAAGAATGGGACACGCACGCCACCCTCATCGGTGGAGGCCTTGGTTCCGCGCATGCCTGCATTGTAGACGCGCATCGCTCTGTTATTCTCGTCTTTACCGAGGATGCTCCCGATTTTTCCAGACCCGTTATGCGTCATGCCGTTATCGGACATGAAAATCACGACTGTGTTATCGAGCATTTTCCATTGATCAAGCTTCTGCATCATGCGGCCGATATTTTCATCGATATTTTCAACCATACCAAAAAAACCTGCCTGACGTTTGTGGAATCCAAGGTCGGTAAAGCGTTTGGTGTTTTTGGCTGGGGCAATGAATGGTCCGTGGGGTGCATTGGTAGTAATATATGCGAAGAATGGTGTATTCTTGTCATGTTGCTTTTTGATCCATCCGAGAGCAGCAGTAAAAAAAATATCGGTGCAGTAACCTTTGGTTTTAACGAATGATCCGTTGTGGCGAATGACTGGATCGAAATACTTGTTGCCGGGAGCGTCGGCGCATGAGCAATTGTAAGCCTGGCCAATGCCACCTGCACCGTGGATGAATACTTCGTTGAAACCGCGTTGGTCAGGTTGGTAGGCATGCTCATCACCGAGGTGCCATTT
>DPWT01000093.1 GCA_003527555.1 Verrucomicrobiales bacterium
GTTTTTGTTTTTATAACAATGTAGCCATCGCTGCACGCTATGCACAAAAAAAACATGGACTAAAAAAGATCCTCATCGTCGACTGGGATTACCACCATGGAGATGGCACCGAGTGGGCATTTTATGACGACCCCAGCGTTCTGTTCTTTTCCACCCATGCGCTTTACGCTTTTCCACGATCGGGTTCAGCGGAAAAAACCGGTATGGGTAAGGGCAAAGGATACAACATCAATGTCCCACTGCCCCGTGGCGCCGATGACAAGTTAGCCGTGAAAGCATTCACCGACCAGCTGATACCAGCGGCAGAGATGTTTAAACCCGACCTAGTGCTTATCTCGGCTGGATTTGATTCACGCCACGATGATTTGCTCGGCGACTTTAATTTTACTGATAAGGGGTTCGCCAAGCTGACCAAGCTGGTCATGGGGATTGCTAAAAAACATTCAGGCTCAAGGATCGTATCGCTGCTCGAGGGCGGTTACAACGTCAAGGGCCTGTCATTGGCGGTTGATGCTCACATTAGAGAGCTATGTAATGCCTGAATCGGTAACGCTGAACCCTAGCTTATCATCACCCTTTTGAAACCTTGGTGACTTTCCCTTTTTCTATAGAGAAGTTGAGACGATTTGGGCGATAATCTCTGGTAGTGGGAAGATGCTTGCCATCGATCATGACAACGCGGTGAGGGATTTTGTGTTTGTCTGCCAGAGCTTCGGCTTTTATCAACTCGAGGCCGATGAAGTCCTTCGCTTCGGGGACTTTATTCTCAGCCGCTGAGTAAACCTGCTGCCCTCCTGCGATGATCTTTTTTAACTGTGCTGGAGTGACTGCCGTATATCCATCGCCCCAACCCCATTTCTTACCGAGAAGATAAATTTCACGCGGAAGGGCGGCGTGTTTTTTATCAACCGGAGCGCTCGCCTTGGCTTCACTAATGACCTGTAAATTAATACCACCATTGTGTTTTGCCTGGCAGACAACGAGTAGCTTGCCTTGATTTACATACATACTCCCAATACTAATTTTCCAGCCAGGATCAGGCACTTTCATGGCCACACTAACAGCGCTTTTGTGATCGTCAGCCACGGCAGCAGACGTGAACGCAAGCAGACAGAGGAATGTAGGTATATTTATTATTTTCATGCCGTGAGGTTCACAAAATATCGAAGAACTCACAATAAAAATAGTACTTCTAATTTTTGCACCCCGGAAACTTGATCACCCGACGTGTTTCCATGCTTACTTTTTGGGTAGGGATTTCAGTCCCGTACGCATGGCTACATCACAGCCAATCTCTCTCCGGCTTTCAATATTTTTTTAGCATCGCACAACCATTGCGTCGTGCCGCCCATCAACCTTTCGCTGAATTTATTGTTAGGATTTTTTCAACAAGCTCTTACCTGTCATCTCAGCAGATGGCTTAACCTTCATCATGTCTAACAATGTAGGAGCAATATCAGCCAAGATACCGTCACTGACAGTAAACTTCGCGTGATCCTCAGCCACGTATATGGCATGCACGAGATTGGTCGTGTGCGCAGTGTGCGGTGAGCCATCCGCATTAATCATTTTTTCACAGTTCCCATGATCTGCGGTGATGAGGAGTTTGCCGCCAAGGCGTAAAGTTTCCTCGGTGACACGACGCACTCCATCATCAATGGTTTCACATGCTTTCATAGCAGCATCCACAACACCGGTGTGGCCGACCATGTCAGGGTTGGCAAAGTTGAGAATACAAAGGTCATAGCCTTTAAGCTTATCCACAACAGTATCCATAACCTCCGGTGCACTCATCTCAGGTTGTAAATCGTAGGTAGCTACCTTGGGTGACGGCACAATGTAGCGATCCTCACCTTTATTCGGTTTTTCTTTTCCACCGTTAAAGAAATACGTGACGTGCGGGTATTTTTCAGTCTCAGCAATACGCATTTGCTTTTTCCCTGCCTTGGCCACGACCTCACCTAACACATTTTTGAGAAGCTCAGGCTTAAAGACCACAGGCACCTTGTAGGTCTCATCATACTCCGTGAGCGTGACATAGTGCACATTCGGACGGCGACCTGTTTTGAACCCTGTAAAACGTGGCTTGGTGAGAAATGCTTCCGAGATCTGACGTGCGCGGTCAGCACGGAAGTTAAACCACAAGACAACATCACCATCGTTGATGCGTTTTGCATCGTGACGATAAAATGTCATGGGCAAAAGAAATTCATCGGTCTTATCCTGCTTATACATTTCAGCGACTGCTTCACTTGCTAGAATATCTTTTTTCTTACCCTTACCATAGACGATGGCGTCCCAAGCAATCTTCGTGCGCTCCCAACGTTTGTCGCGATCCATTGCATAGTAGCGCCCAATCACCGTGACAATACGGGCACCATATTTAGCGAGTTCATCCTCAACATAGCTGAGGTATTCAGCACCACCCGTTGGTGAAGTATCACGACCATCCGTAATGGCATGAACCCAAATCTCTTCTACTCCATTTTCGCGGGCAATTTTTGCCAACGCGATAAGCTGATCCTGGTGGGAATGCACACCCCCATCGGAGACAAGACCAATCAAATGCAAAACCTTTCCCTTTTTAGCCTTATTAAAAGCAGTCTTGAGCACGCGGTTCTTAGCAATTTCACCATCCTCAATGGATTTATTAATACGCGTCAGATCTTGATAAACGACGCGTCCTGCTCAAAGGTTTAGATGCCCAACTTCTGAGTTTCCCATTTGCCCGTC
>DPWT01000284.1 GCA_003527555.1 Verrucomicrobiales bacterium
CCACCGCCGTGGCCGGAGGCACTGCCAACGCCGCTGCAGTCATCCACGATATCGCGGATATCACGCTCGGTGCAGGAGCGGGCGGCACCATATTCAACATTGTAACTGGTGCTACCACTGCTACCAGCACCGGAGCCTCCTCATTCCGCGTAGCGGCAGGGAGCAACAACGCGGGTTTCATCTCGGCGGGGTCTAATACCGGTGTAATCGGATTTGTGGGTCAGAACTCCGTGGCGTTCAGTAGCTCCTACCCAGGCGTGAACGCGCTGGCGAGCGGGACGGTCGGTGCCGGCTCAAATTTCGTGCAATATGCTTCTAGCAGCTCCGTTTGGGCCGCACTCGGTACCGCGGGCAACTCGGGCTGGGGCTTTGCCGAAGGGCAAACCGGATTTGTGGGCATCGAGTTCAATATCTCCGGCACCACGCACTACGGCTGGGCACAGTTTACGCGCGATACCAGCAACGACGACTACATCCTCCACGGCTTCGGTTACGAAAGCGTGCCCGGTGCATCCTCGATGACCAGCAACACCGTTGACGCTGTTCCCGAGCCAAGCTCACTCGCTCTGCTCGCACTCGGTGCCACTGGCCTGATGCGCCGCAGACGTCAAAAGGCGGCTTAATAAAGCTCCGCTATAACCTCTACAGATCGCCCTCGCTGCTGAATCTCCTCCGGAGGACGGTTAAGCGGGGGCGTTCTTCTTTGTTACTTTATCATTTCTCATTTTTTACTCTACTCAACACATGACTGACTCTTCGCGACTAGCCAAGCGCGTCCTCCTTATCGGCTGGGACGCCGCCGACTGGAAACTGATCGACAAATACATGGCCGAGGGATCGATGCCCTACATGAAGCAGTTTCTGGAGCGTGGATCGCGCGGCAACCTCGCCACCCTTCAGCCCGTGCTCAGCCCGATGTTGTGGAACTCGATCGGCACCGGCAAGCGGTCGTACAAACACGGCATCCACGGTTTTACCGAGCCGATGCCCGACGGCAAGGGCATCCGCCCGTCGTCAAGCACCACGCGCAAGTGTAAGGCACTGTGGAATATTTTCACCCAGGAAGGGATGACCTCCAACGTGGTGAGCTGGTTCGTCGGCCACCCGGCGGAACCAATCAAAGGCGTCTGTGTCTCGGAAATGTTCCGCTCGGTTCCCATCGATAAAAAAGACCCGCAGTCCACCGAGCTTCCTGAGCTGCCACCTCAGAGCGTGCATCCCGAGTCGATGCGTGACGAACTCGCCGAGCTGCGTCTGCACCCAGGTGAGTTGACCGAGGCAGAGATCCTGCCCTTCATCCCCAACGCTGCCAAGATCAAGCAGAGCAAGGACCGCCGCTTGCAGTCGTTTGCGAAATTATTCTCTGAAATGATCAACACGCACAACGCCGCGACCCATCTCATGGAGAATACCGACTGGGATTTCATGGGCGTTTACGTGGATGCGATCGACCACTTCGGCCATGGCTTCATGGAATACCATCCACCGCGGATGGAGCACATCAGCGAAGCGGATTTTGAAATCTATCAGGACATCATCGCCGGCGTATACAAATTTCACGACCTGATGCTCGGCCGCATGATGGCGCTGGCTGGTGAAGACACCACCATCGTGCTGTGCTCTGATCACGGTTACCACAGCGATCATTTACGCCCGAAGGAAACACCCAAGGAGCCGGCAGGACCAGCGGTGTGGCACCGGGATCAGGGTATCATCGCGATGGCCGGGCCGGGGGTTAAGCAAGGCGAGACCATCGTCGGCGCCAACCTCCTCGACATTGCCCCGACCATCCTGAACCTCCTCGGCCTACCTGCGGCAAAGGATATGGACGGCAAGGCACTGACCCAAGCCATCGGTGCGCCCGGCTGGTCCCCACCCGAGCTGATCGAAAGCTGGGAGGACGTGCCCGGAGAATCAGGCATGCACCCCCGGGACAAGCAGGAAGATCCGTTCGCAGCACGTGAGGCACTCAAGCAGTTGGTTGAGCTGGGCTACATCGAGGAACCGGATCCCGATGCGGAAAAAGCTGCGAAACAAGCGTCGCGTGAGGCGAAGTTCAACGTCGCCCGCTCGTATATGGAAGGCGGCCTCCTTGACGAAGCCTCCAAGCGGCTTGAAGAGCTGTTCGAGGCAGAACCCGACCAGCCGCGCTTTGGGGTGGCTCTACTCAGGGTCTACATGCGCCAGAGCCGCTTTGATGAAGTTCGACCCTTGGCTGAAAAACTGCTGGGCGAAATGGAAAAGGTTAACACATCCAAGGCGGACCGGATCGATGACGCGATCAAAGCCATCGAAGAAAAACCCGAAAAAATCATCGCAAACGCGGAGGAGCAGATGGAGGAGGCCTACCAGAAGCGTGTCGAGGCCGAGAAGACCGCCGCTAAGGACGAGGACCGGGAGCCCGTCGAAATCGAGCGTCCCGCCGTGAAGATTGACGAGGAATCGCTGGGCAACCGAAAACAGAAGCTACAGACCGCCGTTGAACAAATCCGGGGATTTGATATTCGGTCGATCCCGACGGTGAACATGTTGTTAGGTCGTCTGGAAGCCATAGATGGAAATCTTGAAAAGTCACTGGAGCATCTCAACAAGGCTGAAAAAGCCGAGCCACGGCTTCCCGGCTTGCATCTACAACTTGGCCAGACCTATTTGCGCATGCGCCGCAATGAATCGGCCATTCGTGCCTTCCAAAAGGCACTGGACATCGATAGTGACAATGCCTCCGCGCACGAAGGACTGGCGGCCGCACTGCAGCGTCTCAAGCGTAACGACGAAGCGCTCGACCACGCCTTGACCGCCGTCGAGCTCGTGCACGACATGCCCCGCGCCCACCTGCGTCTCGGGGTCACCCTCGTCCGCTTGAAACATTTCGAACAGGCCGTGCAGGCATTTGAGACCTGTCTCAAGCTCGCACCCATGACCGGTGCCGCCCACCGCTATCTTGCGATGATCTTCCGCAACCACCTCGACCAACCAGAACTCGCGGAAAAACACCGCGCCGAGCTTCGCCGCGTTCAGAAGAAACGGAAGAAGGACAAAACAATAGCCCAACAGAAATCCTTCGCGGAAAATCCACCGCATCAGCTCGCCCCCGGCCCGACGGGAATTTACCCGGCATCCAACCCCGAGGAGATCATCACCATTGTCTCGGGACTGCCACGCACCGGCACCTCGGTGATGATGCAGATGCTCGCCGCCGGTGGTATCGAACCACTGAGCGACGGCAACCGCGAAGCAGACGAATCCAATCCCAGGGGATACTACGAATACGACAAGGCGATCCAACTCGCATCGGACTCCTCATGGGTCGGCGACGCCAAAGGCAAGGTCGTCAAGATCGTGGCTCAGCTTCTGCCCAATCTGCCCGATTTCATCGACGGGAAAATCGCCCGCTACCGGATCGTCTTCATGGACCGCGACCTCGATGAGGTCGTTGCCTCCCAACACACCATGCTCAGCAAGCAGGGAAAAAAAGGTGCCGACTTGGACGCAGATAAACTCAAGGAGACCTACGCGTCACAACTCGACTCCGTGCAACACATGCTCGCCGAACGGCGCATCTCGTGGGTCCAGATCAAACACGCCGATGTGATCAGCAACCCGGAACAAGTCGCCGAAGAACTCAACCAAGGGTTCGGCGGTCACCTCGATGTCCAGGAGATGGTCCAAGTGGTCGATCCTACGCTTTACCGAGAACGAACATAACTCGCCTGGTATCGGCCATGAGCGTCGCTTGTGACTCATACAAGCTATATATACAAAGAATCACTGATAAATTGGCTATGATGTCTTGCAAGGTATCGCCAAATTATGCAGGTTTGTTTTTTAGCAAAAACATCATTCTCACTGTATGTTGACTCAATTCATTAAATTTTCTGGTCCCTTAATCGTCTTGCTTTTTCTCGCTTCACTTGTCTCTGGTAGCATTATCTTGGCGAAGGAACGCCCACCAAATTTTATCTTTGTTCTCAGTGATGACATCGCGCAGGGCGACATTGGCGTTTATGGGCAAAAGCTCATCAAGACACCCAATCTTGACCGCATGGCGGCGGAGGGCACACGCTACCAGCAAGCTTACTGCGGCACTACCGTCTGTGCGCCATGTCGCTCGGTGTTTTTTACTGGTCTGCATTCCGGCCACTGCCCGGTCCGTGGAAACTGGGAAGTTGCACCTGAAGGTCAGCTGCCGATCCCGGCTGAAACAGTAACCATCGCGGAGGTCGCCAAGTCCGCTGGATACTCCACCGCCACATTTGGCAAGTGGGGCATGGGGTTTTTTGATTCAACAGGCAGCCCAATGAAGCAGGGGATCGACCACTTTTTTGGCTATAACTGCCAGCGCCACGCGCACTCGTATTTTCCAACCTATCTTTACAACGATGACAAACCGTTCCTGTTACCTGGGAACGACGGCCAGGGTGTTGGTAAAACCTACGCCCAGGAGTTGATCCAGAAGGCGATGATCAAGTGGTTGAAATCAAACGCTGACAAGCCGTTTATGATGTTCTACGCGATCACTCTGCCACACAGTAGGCACGAGATGGATGACCTCGGAATTTACAAAGATAAACCGTGGACTGAAAAACAAAAAAACTACGCTGCCCAAGTCACCCGCATCGATTCCGATATGGGAGAGATGCTCGCCACACTGAAGGATCTCGGGATCGATGACAACACCTTGGTCATTTTTACAGGCGACAATGGATCGTCGTTTAGTCCGAAATCAGAAATCGGAAAACGTTTCAACCAGGCCAATGGCTTGCGCGGATTCAAGCGAGGCATGTATGAGGGTGCGCTGCGACAAGCCGCCTTCGCCTGGTGGCCGGGAACCGTGCCCGCCGGCCGTGTCGATGAACAGCCGTGGGCGTTCTGGGACCTAATGCCGACCTTTGTTGAGATGAGCGGAGCCAAGCCGCCGAAGGGATACGAGACCGATGGTTTGTCACTACTTAGCTACCTCAAGGGTGGCAAGGCACCCAAACGTGATTATTTTTACTGGGAACTGCACCCCCAGCACCACACCGTGCAAGCGGCTCGCTGGGGCAACTGGAAAGCGGTACGCAACGGCGTCCATAAGCCCATCGAAATCTATGACCTCGAGACCGACTCGGGAGAGTCTAACAACCTAGCCAAATCCCGACCCGATCTCGTTAAGCGTGCGCAGGAAATCTTTACCGAAGCCCACCGTCCAGATCCGAACTGGCCACTGGTAGGTCGCAGCAAAAAACATGTCGATAGTTCGAACGCTGCATGGAAAGTAAAAATCTGGCGCGATAAAAATAAATGGGCACCTGAAGGGGCTCGTTAAAACTTTCCCCATAATAACCATGCCCATGAAGTTACCCTTATTCCCCCTCACCGTTTTTGGTGCCATACTAATGGCATCGGGCGCCCTGCATGCAGCAAAGCAAGCCCCAGGACCTGAACGCCCACCGGCGCCTACGCTACTCGCCCAGTGCGCCGCGCCCTTCAGGGACAACGCAGTGCTGCAGCAAAAAATCAAGCTGCCAGTCTGGGGAACATCGTTGCCGCAGGCGAAAGTTACGGTCGTTTTTGATACCCAGACAAAAACAACCGCCGCGGACAAAGACGGAAACTGGCGGGTCGTGCTCGATCCAATGGATGCTGTGAAGCTGAAATCCGTCAATGACAGCCCTGTGGGTAAGGTTATGAAAATTGTCTGCGAGAAAGACGGCAGCAAGGCGGTCAAAAAACTCAACAACCTCGTGATGGGTGACGTCTGGCTCTGTGCCGGACAGTCAAACATGGCTGGCAGAATGAAACGAGCTGGGCACCCCAAAAATTATCCTCCCAATAGCGTGAACAATGCCAACTATCCGGCACTTCGGCATCTGACACCTAACAAAGAATCATGGCAGGTCTGCAGTCCGGAAACGTCTGTGTGGATCTCACGAGTCAGCTTTTTCTTTGCCCGCCGAGTGCAGCGCGATGCGCTCGTGCCCATGGGGCTAATGGTAACCGCGGTGGGCGGATCCAATATTGAAAGCTGGCTTAACCAGCCTCCCTATCCTACGGGGGGCAATTACACTAAACTGCTCAGCCCGTGGGTCGGTTACAGTATCCGCGGTGCCATCTGGTATCAGGGCGAGAGCAACGAGAAAGACGGCCGTGGGTATCAACCTAAACTGGAATCGCTCATCACCGGCTGGCGAAAGGTTTGGAGCCAGGGCGACTTCCCAGTTCACTTTGTGCAACTTCCGGGGATTGGGAAATCAACCACCGAGAATCCCGCCGGCGGTGATGGTCGAGCCGAAATCAGGCAGGCTTATTTTGAAACACTGGCACTCAAGAATACTGGCATGGCGGTGACCATCGACGTCGGTGCGGTCAGTGAACACCCACCTAATAAATATGACGTCGGGGTGCGCTTGGCACGATCTGTCCTGCAAAAGGTTTATGGATTTAAAGATCTGACATGTTGCCCGCTCTATACCAAACATGTGATCAAAAAAAACGCTGTGTATATCTCATTCGATAATACAAAGTCGGGTCTAATGATTGCAAAAAAGAAAGGTTTCACGCCCCCCAAACCTACTTCCGGCGCCAAATTACAGTGGCTATCGATCCAGGCCAAAGACGGCAGCTGGCATTGGGCCGATGGAAAAATCGATGGCTCACAGCTTGTAGTTACAGGCAAGAACGTCAGCAATCCCATCGCCGTGCGCTACGCATACACCCAGCACCCCGTGGGATGTTTACTCTACAATAAAGACGGCCAGCCCGTCGGCCCATTTAGCACGATCGGTTACGGGCCAAAGCCCATCGAAAAAAAGCCCTGACGCCCGAAAGAATAAGTGTAGTCTCGCCGTAGAAAGCAAATTCACAACCCAATCCCAACAACACAGTAAAATCATGAAACAAAACCATATAACGAAAGCATCCTGCCTATTGACAGCGATGACCGTCGGACTCGCCGGAATGGCATCCGCAGACAGTAAACCCGCCGACGTATCCAAGCCCGTTCAGGTATTCCTGATCATGGGCCAATCCAACACCTTGGAATTCGGCAAGGTCAGTGACGAGCTAAAAACAGCCTACCCATTCCTCGCCGCTGATGGTGCTTGGAGCACCCGCAAGGATGTCCGCAACGTCTCTGTGATGGTTGGCAGGAAAGGCATCTACCGCAATGAATGGCTAACCGTTGAAAAAAAAGGTAAAATCGGTATCGAAATCGGCATCGGTCATGAACTCGGCAACGCGGTTGACGCCCCGGTCATGATCCTCAAGAGCTCCATCGGTAACCGCAGCCTCGGCTGGGACCTTCTGCCTCCAGGAACTCCTCGTTATTCACACGGTGGTAAAGAGCAACCCGCTTATGGGGAGACGTATCCAAGCAAGAGAGACATGAGCAAGATTGTAGCTTACGAAGAAGGCAAGACTCTGGGATGGTATGCTGGAAAGCAGTATGACGATGACGTCGCTAACGCCAAGAAGATCCTCGCTGACTTGGGTAAGTACTACCCTGGCGCCACGAAATACGAAGTTGCCGGCATCATCTGGTGGCAGGGCGACAAGGACATGCGCAACGCCGCACACGCCGCCGAGTATGAGAAAAACCTAGGTCGTTTGCTCGCTGCTCTGCGCAAGGACTTCAAAGCTCCTAATGCCAAGTTTGTCTGTGCCTCACTCGGTCAAACCGATGAGAGCGACAAGGACTCTGGCCACGGTAAGATCCTTCACGCGATGAAGAACTTCGCTGCCAGCAGTGACGACATCGGCTTCGTCTACAGCAAGCCGCTACTCGACAAACCAAGCAGCTCAAGTGGTCATTACGGTGGTAATGCCAAGACTTACATGAACGTAGGCGTAGCCCTCGGTAAGGAAATGGCCAAGCAACTCAAGAAGTAGCTTTTTCTACTCAACCCAATTCATCCGCAATTATGCGGCATATTTAACGGGCTGGTGCAATTGTCGTGCCAGCCCGTTTTTTTTTAACTAGGATTGTGCGTGGAGTATTTAGCCAATACAGGATAGCTCAATAAGCCGTCGAACCCTTTTGGGAGGTATAAATAAGCAAGATAAGTGGCAACCATGTTGAACAAACAAAATAAATAATAACATGATAGAATCCTGCTACTCATCTATTGTTTGATGTAAGGTATCATGGGCAGTCCATCTCAGCTCTATCCACACATTGATTTTTCACTGTAAAAATCCATCGTTCTGTGATCAAACCACCTCACGCCGTGAATTTTCACGGATCATTGTGCACTCCACACGCATCACTCTCCAATTATGAATGTCTCACTCAACTGGCTCAACGATCATCTTGATCTCTCCCACATGTCGCTGCAGGAAATCGATGACCTGCTGACGTTTGCTGGCGTAGAGGTTGAAGGTATTCAGCTGAAGGGCGTGCCTTCAGATAAGATCGTTGTCGCGCAGATCAAATCCGCAGACCAGCATCCAGATGCCGATCGACTTAAGGTTTGTATGGTGGATGCAGGAGAAGGCGAGCTGCGTCAGATCGTCTGTGGCGCGCAGAATTATTCAGTAGGTGATCATGTCCCATGCGCACTTCCCGGTGCCGACCTCGGTGAGGGATTTGTTATCAAAGAGGGAAAGCTACGCGGCGTCGATTCCCGCGGTATGCTCTGCGGTGCCGATGAAATCGGTATGGTCTCCGAGGTGGACGGACTAATGATCCTCTCACAGGATCTGGAAATCGGAAAACCACTCCAAGAAATTTTTGATACCGACACGATCATTGAAGTGGAAGTTACACCCAACCGTCCAGACTTGCTCTCACACACTGGCATGGCACGTGAACTGGCCGCCCTCGCGAAGCTCGACCTGGCAGGGCGGATTGGCCTCAATCCGCCGCTGGACACAGCTACATCTGAGGCAACCATCAAACTCTCCGCACCCGATTCCTGCCCGTACTACACAGCAGTCAAAATTTCCGGTGTCACCGTGGGTGAATCACCAGCATGGCTGAAGACCAAGCTTGAAGCCATCGGCCTGCGCCCGATCAACAACGTTGTCGATATCACCAACTACGCCCTGCACGAGCTCGGCCACCCGCTGCACGCGTTTGATGCCGCGAAAGTCAGCGGTGCTCTGGATATCCGCATGGCATCCGACGGCGAAATCTTCAAGGCACTCGACGAAGAAGACTACACACTCAACGCCGATGATGTTGTGATCTCCGATGACAGAGGCACCGCACTCGCACTCGGAGGCATCATGGGAGGACTCGACAGTGGCGTCACAGAGTCCACCACCGACATCATTCTGGAATCCGCGTATTTTACCCCATCAAAAATCCGCCGTAGCTCACGCCGGCTTATCCTCAGCTCAGATTCATCGTATCGGTTCGAACGTGGCAGCGACCCGCAGCAGGTTCTCTCCAGCTCTTCATTCGCAGCTAACTTGATTGTTGAACTCGCGGGAGGCGTAATCAGCGGCGCTACAGCCGTAGCAGGCGAGGCTCCACAGCTCACCGGTGAGGTGACTTTGGATGTGGAAAAGCTCGACCAGCTCATGGGAGGCTCGATTTCCCTTGAGGATGCCGAAGGGATCCTCACAAGACTGGGGCTCGACAAACTGGCCGATAACGCCTGGAGCGTGCCGAGCTATCGACTCGATCTTGGCCGCCACATCGACCTCGTTGAGGAAATTGCCCGAGTCCACGGACTTGAGAATGTGCCGTCTCGGTTCACCGGCAACTTTGCCAACGAAAGCGACGTGGATACCGCATACGATTACCAGATGGGTATGCGCAATACTCTGGCATCGATTGGATTTTACGAAACTCAAACCATCAAGCTCATCGCGGAGTCGGCACCGGATGCCACGATCGCCCAGATGGACACCGCACTGCCGCTGCGTCCGCTGCAGGATGGTGATGCCATCCGGGTGAAGCTTCCCCTCAGTGAAGATCACGCTGTGATGCGTCCCTCTCTTACACCAGGTCTCGTTGCTACTGCTGCGCGTAATATTCGCCAGGGATCCAAGTCGCTTCGCTTTTTTGAGATTGGCAGACAGTTCCGCAATGCAGGCGGGGGTAAGGCGACGGATATTGAATCTGACTCCATCGCTCTCCTATTGGGTGGCGAACGTCGGCCGGCCACGTGGTCGGTGAAAGCTGGTTGCCAAGGACAGATCGATGCCTTTGATGTGAAAGCCGTGCTTAACCACATTCTTCCCAACAAGCCGATTCAGCTCAACCCACGCGAGCGTGATGGATTTATCATTGCCGCAGACATCCAGTGCGATGGCAAACCGGTTGGTGTCTTTGCCCAGCTTAGCCCGTCGAAATGCCGTGAGCTTGATGCAGACTACCCAATTTATCTTGTCGAGCTTGATGCCAAGAAATGCCAGCAGCTAAGTAAAGGAATCAGCCAGGTTGATGATCTGCCGCAGTTCCCTGGATCAAGTCGTGATGCCGCTATGGAGGCACCTATTGCTCTGCCAAATGCCGACATCGAGAAGGTGATCAAGAAGCATAACGAAATGTTACTACAATCATCCGCCTGCTTTGATTTGTTCACTGACCCTACCGGTAAGAAAATGGCCGCGGACAAGAAATCCATCACCTACAGCTTCCACTACCGCTCTGCCGAGCGCACGTTGAAGGCGAAAGAGGTCGATCAAGCGCACAAAAAACTTCTCGATCACCTCGCGAAAACCCTGCCTATTACGTTCCGTTAGGGAATATAGTGCAGGATGATAAAGTGGGTTGACTAACCACAGCAGCGTGGTGCCGCACCCGCTAGCTAGGCAGTTACAGCGCCGCGTCCGTCGTCGAGGCCTGACTTCTCGAGGTAGTAATCATAGCCACCTGCGTAGCGGGTGAGCTTGCTCGCGCCCTCGGGGTTTTTCGGATCGGGGCCGACGTGCAGGGTGACTTCCGCTAGGTTACGGATGAAGTGCACATCGTGGGAGATGAATACCAGCGTGCCTTCGTAGTGCTTCAGTGCTTGAAGTAATGCCTCGATAGAAATGATATCGAGGTGAGTAGTTGGCTCATCCATCAACAGCAGGTTTGGCGGGTTGACCAGGAACTTGACCAGATTGAGACGTGACTTCTCACCTCCAGACAGCACACGGACTTTTTTGTGTACGTCAGCACGGCGGAACAGGAAGGATCCTAGGATGGAACGGGCTTCATCTTCGCGCATATCGCCACCACTTGCCATGACTTCTTCTAACACGGTGTTAGATTCGTCCATGGATTGTGTGCGGTGCTGCGAGTAATAGCCGAGGTTGGTGTTGAATCCTGCGTTGCGTTCTCCCTCTTGAAACTCTAACTGACCAGCGAGAATTTTTAACAGGGTGGATTTACCCGCGCCGTTCGGGCCGACGAGCACCATGCGATCACCTCTTTCCACAACGAGTTCCAGATTTTCGTAAATGACATTGTCATCGTAGGCCATCTTGATTTTTTCTAGCTCAATGACTTTCTGGTTCGAGCGTTTCGGTTGGGGAAAATTGAATTTGAAGACCTTACGTGGCTTGATCGGCTTCGGCAGGCGCTTCATTTTTTCCATCTGCTTCACCCTCGACTGGACCTGGGCTGCCTTGGAGGTGACGGAGCGGAAGCGATCGATGAATTCCTGGAGGCGATCAAACTCCTTCTGCTGGTTTCGGTATGCCTGTACTTTCTGAGTGTAACGCTTTTGGCGTTGATCGAGGTATGATGTGTAATTGCCGGTGTAGGAAATGAGTTGTTCTTCGTCGATTTCATAGACGGTTTCAATCAGGCCGTCCATGAAGTCGCGGTCGTGCGAGATCATCAGCAGTGCACCCGGGTAGGTCTTGAGATACTGCTGTAGCCATATCAGTGCCATCAGGTCGAGGTGGTTAGTCGGCTCGTCGAGCATGAGCAGATCGGGTTCCTTGACCAAAAGCTGGGCAAGGTGGGAGCGCATGATCCAGCCACCGGAAAATTTGTTTGCGGGCTGGTCAAAGGCGTCTTGCTTGAACCCGAGCCCTGCGAGAATTTTTTTTGCCTTGGGCTCGAGCTGGTAGCCGTTGGCAGCGTCGAAGGTGTCTTGAGCGGCGTGGTATTCCGGGGTTTCGGTCTTGCCCGAGGCATCGCCCTCACGCATCACGCGGATGGCCTTCTGCAGTTCCGGCGTGATGCCGATCGCAATTTCCAGAATCGTCTCCTCACCCGGATCTCCAGCTTCCTGCGCGAGATAGCCTGTGATGGCGTAGTCGTCTTGCTCGACACTTCCGGTGTCGGCATCCTCTTCGCCGAGGATCATTTTGAAGAGCGTGGACTTCCCGGCGCCGTTAGGTCCGACCAAGGCGACGCGTTCGCCCCAGTTGATGGTCATGTCGGCTTCTTCGAAGAGAGTGCGTCCGCCTAGGGACTTGGTGAGATTTCTGATGACAAGCACGCGGGGTGCTTAGCGGAAGATACTGGAATGTCAACTCTGAGGAGTCATTTGCTGGCAATGATCGGTCATTTGGTAGGTTGGAGGCTATTATCGGCTGAGAGTCATAACCGGGCCCCAAAAGGACCAGGTTGATGAATGAGAAAAATTCGACAAGTTTCCTCATTTCGCTAATACTTGGCTTCTGGGTCAGTTGTTTGTGGTTTTCAAGGCATCCTTGTTACAAGCATAGTTGGCCAAGGTAATAAACTTGCTGGTCGCGCAAGATAAGAAAACCATTCATTATTTGCCAGATTGAGTAACATCGAACATTTTCTAGTGCTTACCTTATGAGGTTTGTTGCATCATAAAACATTTGTAATTACAATATAACAACCATATAATTCGCTTAACTATTACCATAACGGGCAATTGATGAACAGATCACAGCAAAAGCCGCAAAATCCAGGATTCGCGCTGATCGCGACGGTTTCCGTCATGGTTCTGATCGTGTTGGTTGCAATGGCGATGCTGGCGCTTTCGACGACGGAGATCCGATCATCAAGACAGGGAAATGCCCAAGCGGAAGCGCAGGCGAATGCACGTTTGGCGCTGATGATTGCCATTGGAAATTTACAAAAGCACGCGGGCTCCGATATGCGCATCACGGCTCCCGCGGACATAGTGGATGATTCTTATCCTGCGGGTCTTGGGGTTTGGCGTAGCTGGGAAGGCTCTGATCACCAGCAGTCCGGCAGTTTACAAGGCAGACCGATCGCCCCTGATTATTCTGCCAAAAATAAATCGGTATCTGACGACGGGCGATTTGTGTCGTGGCTCGTTTCTGGTGCTGACTCAGATCCCCTGCCGGGTGACTTGCCTTCATTGATTCGGAAAGTCCCTTCTACGGGCACGGCACCAATTCTGGCAGAGGGGACCTTGGCAGATTCGGATCAACGTCAAGTTCACCTTGTTCCACAGGAAGTCGGTTCGGGCGGAGCCATGGCCTGGTGGATTTGCGGCGATAATCAAAAAGCGCGTATTCCACAGCCATATGATGAAAGCAATACCACGATCGCTGGATGGTCAGATAGAAACCGTAACCACTCAGTGGCCGATCCTGAGCCCTTCGATCTCGATCCGGTATTGGCTGATCCCGCGCTTGCTGGCAAAGCGGTGACTCGTAGTAGCGCGGATCTCATCGCTGATACCGATGTACCTACCGAAAGCTTCCATGATCTTTCCCCTCATTCCACGGGGTTACTCACCAATGTCGCCACCGGTGGCTGGAGGAAGGATCTTTCTTTGCTCACTGAGAAATGGGATGAGCAACCGACCACTGGGTTGGAATTTTTCCAGATCAGTCCGACCGAGCATCTTCAATATACTCGTCCTGCGAATGATACGGATTATCGACCCGCTATCAGCATGCTGTATCATTGGTCCGATTACCGGCATTACCCCTATAGGGAGTTTTGGATCGAGCGCGGGCCGATAGCTAGCTGGGCGAGGGTGAAAAGCTACGCGACTCTCTATAAGAAAATGTCATCTTCAACTACTGATGCGCCCAACATTGATCATCAAAGTTGGGCGGATACCGGGCACCGTGGTCGCACTGATGCCTCTGTGTTGAGGGCAGGACATGAAATTTTTCATAACATACGTGTCCTTCCTCAGGTGGCTAGGTTGCAACTCATCGTTTCTCATTATGCGACCACGGCGGGCGCGGTACCTGGGAAATACCGCCCAGCAGTGCTCTACACTCCCATCATCACCGTATGGAACCCTTATAATACCCAACTCACGCTCAATGGCTCCCTGAGATTCAGTGCAGCTTACACATGGCCTTTGGCCCTGAATCATCGGGTGAGCGGCGCTAATCTAGCGGATGAATATTGGGCGGTCCAAGGAGGTGGCACCTCGGGGGAGTATCGCACAAAATGCTTGGGTAAGCATCCGCATTGGTTCCAAGATATGGCCTATCACCTCCGACAAAGCCCTATGGTTTTGGAACCAGGAGAGACGCGTATTTTTAGTCCCGCTGAGGGTGTTCGAGTTGATAGAACAGACACGAACAGGGCCTATCTCGACGTTTACCCTGGAGTAAGGACTGGGGGAGGGATGTACTACACCATGGATCGTAGATTTGATCTGAACAGCCCTCCTGATCAGGAGAAGATTTCATTCGCTGGTGGTGCGACGATCGAAGCTGATGCCAAATTTGATGTCGCTTCTCGAGGGACTGCATGTGGATGGGCTTACCAATGGTTTATCAACAGCTTTGGTTCAGGTGGATCCCATAGTTGGTTTCAAATATTCTACGAACATACCATGGCAGACGCGTTATACCCACCGTTAGAGGGATTGGCTTCAGCCACACTGGCACAATGTGCAGATACTCCCGTTCCTTTTCTTTCCATAACCCTGGGCTCCCGCATTGCCAACCATAGGGCAACGGCAACGAAAGGAGTGGTTCAAGCTAATCCTGTTGTGGACTTCTTCTCTTCTGGCCCTCGACCCAGATTCACGGATGCGTATCCCGGTATGGATAATCTCCTCAATTGCCCATGGGATGTTAGTATGGTCGAGCATGCATCTGGGGCGGATGACATGCTTCCCAATGTCGATAACTCAACGGATAGCAGCTACATCGTCACCGGAGTGCGTAAGGCCGAGGGGGTATCCCGCATCGTTGCCGCAGAGCTGCCAACACGTCCGCTGGCATCTCTGGCGGATCTGACCCACATGCAGATCCGTGGCTTGAACCCGACACCGCCTTATTCAGGAAATGTTGTAGCCAACTCAGATGCATCGCCGCTCATTCCAAAGAACAACATTGTGAACGCCTCCGGCAACGGTCGTTCCAGTAGACGCGATAACGAGCAGCAAGACGATTCCTACTGCTCGAACCATGTCCTTTTCGACGACTGGTTCTTTTCCTCCATCGCGCCGGAGCCCAATGGTTTCGGTGGCTCTGGCGGAACCAGTCTACGCCAAAACTATATCGACTTTGTTACTGGGAAAGACCCTCTGACCAATCGGGCCTATCTTCCGATCCAAGAGGATCAGGTCGATAACAGCACCAAGGCCAGTGAGCTGTATTCGGATGAAGTCCAGCCAGCTGACTCGTGGAAAACCATTGCTTCCCGGCTCGAGGTGCAGGGTATGTTTAATGTGAACTCGACTTCTGTAAAAGCTTGGCGTGCTCTGTTAGGTCATGCCCGTAATCATAAGATTCCTTATACCAAGACGGACGGGAGTGTCGCCATATCTGACAAAACAAATTATGCCACCAGTCGCACCAGCGTTGCTGGAGACCGGGCCGCCGGTGAAGCCCCACAAGTGGCTGGGGAGTATCTCGAGACCACGCAATTCACCGGTTATCGTGTTTTTACCGATGATCAGCTCGATTTCCTCGCCGAAGAAATTGTCGAGCAAGTCCGCCTTCGCGGCCCCTTCCTCTCGCTTTCGGAATTCGTGAACCGGCAGCTTTCATCGGATACAGAACTTGCGTTGGCCGGAGCCATCCAGACTGCCCTCAATGCCTTGACGGCAAACTCCAGCTTAAACCCCTTTGATACGATACAAAATGAGTCGGTCGCATCAGTGGCCAACCCGTTCGCTGGTGGAGCAGACGCAGGTTACGTATTTCCAGAAGCTGCCGTCGGCCACAATACCTATGGCTTGCCCGGCTGGACACGCCAGGCGGATATCCTCCGACCACTCGCTCCCATTCTTTCCGCGCGCGACGACACCTTCACCGTCCGCGCTTATGGAGAATCCCGTGCGGCGGATGGCACGGTGCGCGCCCGCGCTTGGTGTGAGGCAACGGTGCGACGCACGAGGGATTTCTTGGATCCTACAGATGAAGCAGACATGACCACGCAGCCCACTAAGTCAACCAACAAGACATACGGCAGGCGTTTCAAGATGGTCTCATTTCGCTGGCTGAGTGCCGACGAAGTGTAATATCGTGATGGATTTTCACGTATTTCAATCTTCGAACCATGCGATTTATCTCCTTCATTATTTTTCTCTCTCTGGTGCCCGTTCTCCATGCTCAGGAGCGAGAGCACACCTGCCGTATCCTTTTTCTCAATGGACCTCAGCGAGCTGCGAGTAAATACTATCTTTTTGACGGTAAGAAGTCACAGGAAGTCAAACTTCCCAGATTGAGCTTATCGCCGATTTACAAGCTCAGGTCCGGAGATATCAAACTCTGGTTACTTACCTCACCTGTTGCGGAACTGGAGGAAATACCGAAGGGCGCACCATCGGTCACTATCACTGCGGGCACACAGGATTTTTATCTGCTCATCGCCCGTGACCCATTGAATACAACCGTGCCGCTACGCATGCAGATTGTGAATGCGAACTATGACAAGATCGGGCGTGGCGATATGCTCTGGTTCAACCTGACTCAAAAGTACCTTGTGGGGGAACTCGGAAAATCCTCTCTCAAGCTGCCGCCAAGGAAATCCTCCCTCGTGAAAGCACCCGCACGTGAGCATGGAAATTATCCGGTTGAGATTTACTTCCGCGTCCCCGGTGACAACCGCACACACCCGCTGATCGAAAGCCAGTGGCGTCACGACCCGCGCTCACGAAGTATTGTATTTGTCTTTGACGAAGGCAATCGCCGAGCACCGCGAGTTCAGTCGTTCTCCGACTTCCGCATGCCGGAGAAGAAAGAAGGGGAGTGAAAAACGAGGTGCTGGGTGGCCTACTTCAGCTCCTTGATCTTGATGTTTTTCCAAGCGACGGAAAACGGACCGCGGTTTCCGACTCCGTGGACTTGCAGGCCGATGAAGCCTTTTGGGTGGGATTTGAAAATCGCCTCATCGGTGAGGTCACAAACCATGTTGCCGTTGATCCATGTCTGGATGCGAGCGCCATTGCAGACAATGCGGTAGTGGTTCCACGCGCCGTCTTTGAAGTGCTTATGTGGCTTACGCTTGTCGTTGGCTACAAGCCACCCGCGACCGGTTGCCTCGCCGTAGATATAGCCGCCTTCGCCACCATTGCGTATATCAGTGGCTTCGATTTCGCACTGCGGACCGTTGACGCGGCCTTCAGGTGTGTTGCCTTTCGTTTGTGAACGTAGCTGCACGCCCGAGTTGAGCTTGTTGTCCACTTTAACATCAAACTGCAGTTCAAAATCTCCGTAGTCTTTATTGGTACAGAGGAAAGAGTTCGGGCTACCCTTCTTGGTTGTGCCGACGATGGTGCCATCTTTGACGACATATGTGGCGGTGCCGTTTTTCTGGCTCCAGCCATTGAGCGTTTTGCCATCGAATAGGCTGGTGAAGCCATCAGCTTTTTTGCCATGGTGGTCGGCATGCGCGAATGCAATGAGGGCAGAGGAAATAGCGAGGAAAAGTGATTTTTTCATGTGCTTTAGGATACTTGGTTTCTAGGAGAGGTCTTTCAAGAGCCGATGATCTTGCTATTCTTGCTTTTCAGCCGGGCCACGGAGTAGTGGGGGTCGTCGGGTAGCACTTCGATATCAACAAGCGTGCCTGCTTTTTTGAGCATTTGTCGGCAGTCGGGTGAGAGGTGGCGCACGTGCAACTCCTTGCCGGCGTTTTTATACCGGTCACCAAGTGCGTTGATCGCCTCAAGGCCGGAGAGGTCGCAGACCCGGGCTTCCTCGAAATCGATAACGATGTTTTGAACATCTGACTTGGCTTGAAACTTGTCGGAGAACTCCCTGACAGATCCGAAGTAGAGCATGCCTTCTACGCCGTAGATGCGTTCTTCCGGCGTGTCTTTATGCATTGTGACGGTAATGTGCTTTGAGCTCTCCCATGCGAATACGAGAGCGGAGAGAATGACACCAACAAAGACCGCAAGTGCGAGGTCATGCATGATCGCGGTAACCAAAGTCACTGTGATGATGATGAGCATTTCTGATGGCGCGATTTTTCCAAAGCTCTTGAACGTCGACCACTCGAAGGTGCCGATCACGACCATGAACATCACGCCAACCAGAGCCGCGATGGGGATTTGCACAATGACGGGTCCACCGAACATGATGAACGCTGCAAGCGCGAGCGCAGCAACGATTCCGGATGTACGACCTCGACCACCGGATTTGATATTGATCAGCGATTGGCCGATCATCGCGCAGCCGCCCATACCGCCAAAGAGGCCAGAGAGAATGTTGGCTCCACCCTGAGCGACACATTCGCGGTTTCCTTGACCACGAGTCTCAGTGATTTCATCGATGAGCTGAAGCGTCATTAGGGATTCGATGATGCCGACCATGGCGACGACGAAGGCGGTTGTGAGAAGGAATTGCCAGTGATCCATGAAATGAACTCCTTCTGGGATGCGGAACGGTGGAAATGAGCCAAGTAGAGTGCCGTCACCGCCACCGTCTTTGAGCACATCACTAATCGTGCGCGCACCGAGACCAAAATAGGAAATAAGTCCGACAATTAGGATAGCAGCGAGAGTGGATGGGATCGTTTTGGTAAGCTTGGGGAAAAATTGGATGATAGTCATCGTCAGGACCACTAGCCCAATCATAAGAAACAAAGCGTTGCCCTGCATCCACTCGCCTCCGCTTTTGAAGAACCCGAATTGACCCATACAAATGACAATCGCTAAGCCGTTTACAAAACCAATCATCACAGGGTGGGGGACCAGCCGAATCAATCGGCCGAGCTTTAGCACACCAAAGAGAATCTGGATCACGCCCGCCAGGATGATGACAGCAAAGAGCCATTGCAGCCCGAGTCCGGGCTCGATCTTGTCACCTTCTTGCACCGCCTTACCTGCTACTACCGCGATGGCACCAGTAGCACCTGAAATCATGCCCGGACGACCACCGCAGGCTGAGGTGATAAATCCCATAAACACAGCCGCCCATAGCCCTACGAGCGGATTGACTCCGGCGATAAATGAGAATGCAATTGCTTCGGGAACAAGGGCAAGGGCAACGGTCAGTCCGGAAAGTGAATCGTCCTTGAGGTTGCCGTTTTTCTTGGTGAAGAGATGGAACATAAAATTTAAAGTGTGCGTGTGTAGCCACGCGAACTAGTGGGTAGGGTAGGGAATAGCAACCCTGAACTGAGGGTTAATCCTCATCCCTCGAACAGAAAAACGTTATGATTTGGCTATTTTCATCACAAGGCGAGGCATCATCAAAATCCCCAATTCTCTGGGCCACCGTGAATCCTGTGCTCTCAAGAATACGGCTGAGTTCATTGGGCCAGTACCAATTAAGCCGATGAGTGCTCTCACTCGTTTTGGTTACAGAATCACCTTTATCCACAATCTCATAACGATGTTCGCGAATGAGTCGCTGGAAGAGACGTTCAATTTGAAAACGTGTTTGGCAGCGAGCGATGTTGCCGTCAGGGAGTGGCGTTTCCTGATCAAGAAACCAGGTATTTTCCTCAAGCTCTCCGATGATTTCCGCCCACGGGATAAACAGCGTGATGTAGAGCCCGCCTTCAGGGTGGAGGTGCTGGTGGATGTTGGAAAATAACTCAGGTAGTTTCTCTGGAGGAGTAAACTGTAATGTGAACGCCGGAAGTGTGATGGCTGAATACGTGGAGCCCGTGGAAAAATCTAACATATCCGCGTGGTGGAGCAACGGCTCGTGTGCGGCGCATTTTTCAGCGCACATACCCAACATCTCCTGTGAGTTATCCAGCCCCTCAAGTAGGAATCCATTTTCCAAGAGAGGTAACATGAGCCGACCTGATCCACATCCGAGTTCCATGGCAGTACCTAGATGGTTTTCCAGAAATTTTTCTAACAACGGTAGTTCTGCCGAGCGGCCTTCAGCATCCCAGAACACATCGTGTAACTTTGCTTCCAGAGAATCATACATGGTATTTGTAGTTTAAAATTTAAAGTTTTAAAGCAGCGCCTACGCATCTTCCGGTTTGATCAATGCGTAGAGCGTGGTGCCGGTAACCGGCTCGCGCATCTCATCATGCGCAACTCGTAGCCCGCGCTCCTCACTGTCGAGAAATAAGAGCACATGATCCTCGCCATACATTTGTTTGAAATCATTGTAAGAAAATTGCTCGGTGAGTGTTGTTTTTTTGATAGCCGCACCTTCCGCGGCGAAGCGTTCGAGTCGATTATACTTTGGGCGTGATGGGAATGAGATGCGTCCTCGCATGTGTGAGGCAACCGCTGTGGAGTGGTGGTAGTCATCATCGTGCGGAGCCACTTGCCAGATGAATTCTCTGCCAAAAACGTGCACAAAATGCTGGGTCGCGAGTGAGTTTACCTCGTCGTTTGGGGTGGTCGCCAATAGCTGACCAAGCCCAGACAGCTCAAGCTCATCCTCAACGTATTCTGAGAGGATGTTGGCACGGTGAGCGGGAATGCCTAATAATTTTGCCTCAGCAATATTGTCGTAGTTAGTATCTAACAAAAGAACATCATGACCATCATCTTGTAATGCCTTTGCAGCAAGGCGCGTCCACAGCCCTGCACCTGCAAATAAAATACCGCGCGGGTCCTTGGTGGCGAGCCCGAGCATACGTGCGATGGGTGCAGCAAAAATACCATACACCGCTACCGTGCCAATGATGACGATAAATACAATTGGCACCATTTGTCCGGTCGCCTTACTGATGTTTTCGGATAGATGCCCAGCCGCGATAGCGTGGTCGAACTCCAATGCAAAAATAGCAGTGACCGCTGCAGCGACGATTCCTCTGGGTGCCATCGCTGATAAAAATATTTGTTCTTTTAATGTAACCTGTTTTGAAAACAGGTTGGCACTAAATACGGAGAGTGGGCGCACGACGATGACAAGGATAGTTAGTAACAGGAGTCCAGGAATAAGAGCGTCTTGGAGGTCAGTCAATTCCACTCGCCCAGAGAGCACGATGAACAGAACGGATATGATAAGCACACGCAGGTTCTCTTTAAACTCGAGGATGTGTTTTACAGACACGGATTTTTGGTTGGCAAGTGCGATGCCAAGTACCGTGCAGGTGAGCAGCCCGGACTCTGCTTGAATGGCATTGGACGCAGCGAATGCAGTTGCGGTTACAGCTAATAAAAACACCGAGTGCAAGTAGTCGGGAATCAGATGGTGCTTGAGTAAGAGCTCGATGATTTTCGCCAAAACATAGGCCATCACCACACCAACGAGTAAAGTGAGACCCAGGGCACGAAGCACCTCGTCCATCGCGGCATCTACACTACCTGCGATTGCGATTTGATACACAAGCACAGCAAGGATTGCGCCTATCGGATCAATTACGATACCTTCCCATTTAACGACGTTACCTATTTTTCTCGATGGCTTGATGTGCCTTAATAATGGAGCAATGACGGTTGGGCCAGTGACCACCAGAATAGCACCCATCATCGATGCTACTTGCCAGTCGTAGCCGAGCAGGTAACGAGCAAAGCCGTAGGTTAGTAAGAAACTCACCACCGCGCCGATGGTGCAGAGACGGAGGATTGGAGCGCCGCTCTCTTTGAGATCAGAAAATTTCAGAGTCAGTCCACCTTCAAAAAGAATAACGGCTACGCATAATCCCACTGCAGATAGGAGCACATCACTGGACGCTAGGTAGTCATCCATCTTAGCTCCTGTAAAATAGCTGAGTCCAAATCCAAAAGCCAGCAGCAGCAGGATTGATGGCAGCTTGCATTTCCATGCCAGCCATTGAGCTAAAATCCCAAGCGCGAGAACTAATGTAAAATATATGAGTGGGGTCATGTGCAGTGATTTAAGTGAATAGCATGAAAGCAATTATGACCAATGTATTTACAGTTCATTTGAAATATCTAAAAATATATAATAAAAAAAACTTGGCGGCTTGACGTGAGGTAACCGTTTGACCAGTCTCACCACAATCCAAAATGATCACTTGTGATCAAATTCATTTTTTTACGATTTATAAACCAAGCGAAATTTTTATACTGTGTATTCAAACGAAGATTACCTACTCGAACTCCTAACAGAAGCTGGTCTGGTAACGGCCGAGGAGATTGATTCCGTTCGCAGCCAGCTAAAAGGCAGTGAGAGCGCAGTGGAGCGCTTGATCAGCGATGACCGCTTAAGCGAGGAGCAAGTGGCGCAGGTATGTGCGCAGAGCTCTAGTATGGATTTCATTGATCTGATACACACGCCGATTGCTCCGGATCTATTTGAGAAAATTCCTGACGATATCGCCAAACGCTTTAGAGCGGTTCCGGTCGCTGATGACGGCATCTACCTCACGGTGGCAGTCTCCGATCCGCTTGATTTTGAGACTTTAGACAGTCTGCCGCACATACTGGGGCGCGAGATCCAGCCAGTCTGTGCCACTGCATCTGCCATTAACCAGATTATTCACCAGAATTACGCTGGTGATGTGGACGAGGCGGAAAAGGTATCTGAGTTCACGGTTGTCAGTGCAGAAGGTAATGAGGAGGCATCAGCAGATGATGCTCCAATCATCCGAATGGTTTCTGCCATGTTATTGGATGCCTTTAAAATGGGTGTTAGTGATATTCACATAGAACCATTGGAGACGTCACTCCGAATTCGTTTTCGTGTCGATGGTAAACTTGTGGAGGTAGACAACCATCCGAAAAAACTCCATCCAGCGATTGTTGCTCGCGTCAAAGTGATGAGTGGCAGCATGAGTATTGCAGAAAAGCGGCTACCGCAAGACGGCCGCATTCAAATACGTGTGGCTGGTAAGGAGGTGGATCTGCGTGTTTCCTCCGTGCCAAGTAACCATGGCGAAAGCATCGTGATGCGTATCCTAGACAAAACCTCGCTCATGCTGGGTCTTCCAGAGCTGGGCTTCTTGTCCGATGACCAAGACACGTTCAACAAACTGATTCGATTGCCCGATGGTATCATTCTAGTGACTGGTCCAACCGGATCGGGTAAGACAACCACTCTTTATGGCTGTCTGAATACAATTAATACACCCGACCGAAAAATCATCACTGTTGAAGACCCAGTGGAATACGAGCTGCCGGGTATTAACCAAGTGATGGTTAAGACTGACATTGGTATGACCTTTGCTGCCGCTCTGAGGGCAATGATGCGTCAAGCGCCCAACATTATCATGGTGGGTGAGATTCGTGATAAGGAGACAGCCAGTATTGCTATTCAGGCTGCATTGACCGGCCATTTGGTATTTTCAACACTTCACACGAATGATGCTCCTGGCGCAGTAGCTCGCCTAGCCGACATTGGCATCCAGCGCTTTCTTATTGCTTCATCCATTCGTGCGATTGTCGCCCAGCGGCTTGTTCGCAAACTATGCCCTAAGTGTAAAGCGCCAGCTGTCCTGACCGATCGTGAAATGCGCGTTTTGGGTCTAGATGCCAAGCAGGTCGCAGAGAGTGAGATCATGGGGCCTGAGGGTTGTGATATGTGCCGCACCACAGGATACAAAGGGCGGATGGGCATTTTTGAAATCTTTAAGGTGGACGATGAAGTCAGACACCTCATCAATGAGAAGCTCACCTCACCTCAGCTCCGCCGTCGCGCGAGAGAGTTGGGGATGCGTACGTTACGTGAGGACGGCATCCGTAAAATTCTATCAGGCTCTACTTCCTCCGAGGAGGTTCTACGGGTGACGATGGCCGATAGTGATTAGCGTTTTAACTTTTTAGCAACATACCCCCCTGTAATCAGGCGACAACAAAGCGAATATAACTTTCATGGACAATTCACAACTCATCGACATCTTCCTTAACCGTGGCTTGATCGATCAGTATCTGGCGGATGACATCATTCAAGAGATCGAAAACAGCGGCAAGGAAATCTCCGAAATCCTCTCAGACTACGATGTCATTCAGGAGAAGGACGATATTTGGCCGATCATCGCCAACGAACTGAGCGCCGGAATGGTTGACCTAAACAACTTTGAACCACCACCTGAGCTGCTTGCCATGATTCCTGCTGGTTTGGCTCGTCTCCATGGCGCGTTGCCCGTGAATGTTGACAGTGAAGGCCTTACAGTTTGCCTTGTAGATCCACTCAATCCACAAGCTATTGAGGATTTACGATTTGGATTGGGTAAAGAGATAATCCTTGCGATTGCACCCGATTATGTGGTGGAGAAAAAACTTGCCGACGCCTACGGTGGTGAAGGACAAGCGATGGATGACATCCTAAATCAGCTTGAATCTGGAGCTGACGGAACTGGGGAGCCGAGCGCTCAAGATTTAGAAGCGGAGGCGAACTCTGCACCCATCATCCGTTATGTCGATCTCGTACTCTACCAGGCAATCAACGAAGGAGCGTCGGATATCCATTTTGAACCCTTCGAAGCAGACTTTAAGATTCGCTATCGTGTAGATGGTGCACTTTATGAAATGGCTCCACCTCCGGTGCACCTCGCGCTCCCCATCCTTTCAAGGATTAAGGTCATGTCCAACATGAACATTGCGGAGAAACGAGTGCCACAGGACGGGCGCATCGTTAAGCACATAGGTGAGAAGCAAGTCGATATGCGTGTTTCTACACTCCCCACTCAGCATGGAGAAAGTATTGTGTTGCGTGTTTTAGATCGCAGTAATGTAAATCTCAGTCTGGAAGCTCTGGGCATGCCTGATGATGTTTTTAAATACATTAACGAAACGGTAAGAAAACCTAATGGAATTTTTATATGTACCGGCCCAACGGGTGCGGGTAAGACCACAACCCTTTATGCAGCGCTCAAGGAAATTAACACCATTGACTCCAAACTTTTGACGGCAGAGGATCCGGTGGAATACGACGTTGATGGAATTATTCAAGTGCCTGTGAACGAGGGGATTGGGTTATCATTTTCTCGCGTACTACGTGCGTTCTTGCGTCAAGATCCCGACCGCATTTTAGTTGGCGAGATTCGTGATCTGGATACAGCACAAATCGCTATCCAAGCATCATTAACAGGCCACTTGGTGTTGTCTACATTGCATACTAATGATGCTCCTGGCGCTGTGACGCGTCTGGTCGACATGGGCACCGAGCCATTTTTAGTAGCGGCCTCCCTCGAGGGAGTGCTCGCACAGCGCTTGTTAAGAACTATTTGTAAGGATTGCAAAGCCTCATATGAGCCAAACGAGGCTCTATTAAACCAGTTGGGTGTTTCTTCGCACGAGCTCGGTGACAAGGAATTCCATACCGGTAAAGGGTGTGATTCTTGTGATCAGTCTGGCTACAAGGGTAGACGTGGATTGTTTGAGCTATTAGATATCACTGATCCCATACGCGATTTAATCACCGACCGTGCGCCCACTGTGGTGATCAAGCAGAAGGCGATCGAACTTGGTATGGAGACCTTGCGTGAAGATGGATTACGCAACATCTACGATGGGAACACCACCATCGAAGAGGTGCTCAAATACACCTAAATAAAAATTCTCAAAACAAAGCTCGAAATTCCGCACATTTTTTTTACTCTTTTATTATAACATCCTAAATAACATGGCAAATTTTCAATACATAGCACTCGACGCCAAAGGTGAGCAGACCACAGGAACCGTTCAAGGAGCCAGTGAGTCGGACGCTATTCAGCAACTTCGTTCTCAAGGGCTCTATCCCACTCAAGTAGTTGAGGAGGGCAAAGGCACACTTCAAGCTGGTAAAAACAAGCCCAAGGCACGAGGCAAGAAAAAAGTCAAAACTGTATCCGGTGGAAAAATCAAGCCAAAGGTATTGATGATCTTTACTCGTCAGCTTGCCACTCTAATTGATTCTGGACTTCCTTTGCTTCGCGGACTCACGGTGCTCGGCAAGCAAGAGCCTAATCCTGTGTTGCGTTCTACCGTGAATTCGCTTGCGGATTCTGTTCAGACAGGTGCCACATTCTCAGAGTCCCTCTCTCAGCACCCTAAGATATTTAACAAACTCTTCGTGAATATGGTGAAAGCCGGTGAGCTTGGTGGTGTTCTTGAAGTGGTGCTCACGCGTCTCGCTGAGTACATGGAAAAAGCGCATAAGCTTAAAAATAAGATTGTCTCCGCGATGGTGTATCCTGTGATCGTGCTCTTTATCGCGATTGCTATTTTGGTCTTTCTCATGCTTTTCATCGTGCCCAAGTTCAAGGACATGTTTGGAGATCAAGATCTCCCGGCTATTTCGAACATCGTTTTCAATGCATCAGATAACATGCTAGCGCGCAGTTTTGTGTTGCCTAATATTGTTTGGATATTTCTTGTTGTATCTGGCATCGTTGTTTTGATCAAAGCATGGGGTGGAACTAGCGGTGGTCGTGGTGTCATTGATGCTTTTAAGCTCAAAATCCCCATACTTGGTGAGCTCACTAAGAAGAGCGCAATTTCTCGGTTTTCTCGTACTTTAGGCACGCTTGTCACTTCCGGTGTGCCAATTCTCCAAGCCCTCACAATTACTCGAGATACTGCAGGAAACGTGGTAGTTTCTAAGGCCATCGACCAAGTTCATGAAGCGGTCAAAGAAGGTGAATCTATTGTAGCACCACTGCAGGCTAGTGGAATTTTCCCTGCCATGGTCATCAGTATGGTCGATGTGGGTGAAGAAACAGGTCAGTTACCAGAAATGCTGCTAAAAATCGCAGACGTATATGATGATGAAGTAGATAACGCTGTCACTGCACTCACATCCATCCTGGAACCCATCATGATTGTATTCTTAGCGCTGGTTGTCGGCACGATAGTATTTGCGCTGTTCTTACCATTAATTAAGATGATCCAAAATGTCGATGCGCCTCAGTAGCAGCCACCCTATGTTATGCAGCAGGATTTGATTGCTGCGGAACGAATGGTGGCTCTCTTGGGCAGCAACCTTGAAAAAAAGTCCAGTGACGTTATTATCATGAAACAACCATCTCAAATTCGATCCCGTATTAGAAGTGGATTCACGCTCATGGAGCTCATGGTCGTGATCGCTATCATTCTTGTTCTAGCTACCATGGTCATCAGCGGAGTTGGATGGTATAAGCGTAAAGCGGCAGTGGGGAGAACTCAAGTCATGATGGCTAGTATCGAACGTGCACTGGAAGAATACTCATCTGATAGCGGCGTTTACCCTGCTGGTGACGGTGAGGAAGGAAGCACGGCGGATTTATACAAGGTGCTCTATGGTGATCCTGATGGCGATGGAAAGTCTAACTCAGGTGAGACCGTTTATTTGTCACTACTGGATCCGAACTTAACTGGCAGTAAATTAACAGTGGAAAAAGTAGGTACCGATTACATCATTATGGATGCTTGGTTTGAACCATTCCGATATCTTCGTGGCAACCCTGCTGCGCAAATGAATCCTGATTTTGATCTGTGGTCTTTGGGAGTTGATGGCAAAGGTCATCCAAATGGAGATGCTAAGTCAAAGCAAGACGATTTAACAAACTGGAAATAACGCACGTTAGGGTGCCCGACTGAGCGGGGTTCAAGCGCTGTCATCCACCGTAGTGATTCGCTGCATATTGTTCAACTCGCGCTTACTCACCTACTAAAATCTAATCAAATGTCCGACAATTCATCTCAGCCAAATAATGATGCTGCTCACAAAACAGAGCAAAAAACCTCAATCCCTGATGCTAAGCCAAGAGCTGACTCTGTTGCTGCAGAAGCTGTTGAGACCTCAGCCATTGAGTCAGATACTGGAAAGCAATCAAATGATCAGGGGCATAAATTGAGGAGTAAAAAATCTACCGGGAAAAAATCAGCGAAGAAAGTTGCGAAAAAAACCGCAAAAAAAGAAAGTAAATCAGATTCTCCTGGTGAGCGTAACCAAGATAAGGGAGAAGGTAACAAAGCCACGCGTGATGATTCTAGCTCACACAGCCAGCCACGCCGTGGGCGCACGCGGGGTAAGGGACGCCAGCAACAGGAAGCTGCAACCGAGCCAAAGGTCAAACTTAGTCGTAAGCTTATAGCCAAGCGCGCATGGAAAATTTTTGTCGGTGAAGTTACCGAGGAAGGGCTCGCGTTGATTACGGATAAGGATGCCCGCGAGCTCTCGAGACGCAGCATGCGTGTTGCGGAAATCTATTCTCGTGAAGAGGCGGTTTCGTTGGCAAAAGAAAGAGCCGAAAAGAAAACGCCGAAAGTTGAAAAGAATTCCCATAAGGAAGAAAAATCAAAACAAGAAGAGGTGCGTGCGGAGAAAGGCTAATCCGCTAATTCATCTTTATTGAGAGCCTCTCCACATTTGCGGCAGAAATTTGCATCAACAAGATGCCCATGCATTCCGCATCCAGGACAAGCCTGTGAAGTGTGGTTGGACTCAAGTGCATGACGGACCATATCACTTGCCACAATACCCGTAGGCACTGCGATGATGGCGTAACCGGCTAGCACCATCATAGAGGTGATTAGTTGCCCTAATGGCGTTGTTGCGGTCAGATCACCATAACCTACAGTAGTGATCGACACTATGGCGTAGTAAACGCTAATTGGAATACTGGTAAATTTTGTATTCGGCACACCGCTTTCTACTAAATAGATCATCGTGCCAGCAATCATAGCGAAGATTAGCATCGCGAGGAAAAATACTGTGATTTTTGCACGTGATGCAAGTAGGCCTTGCATGATCGTCTCGCCTCCACGCACATGACTTACCATCTTCAACACTCGGAACATACGCAATAGACGAAGTAGCCTGATGACTGCAAAGTGGTTGGCGCCCGCAAAAATTAAAGCGATGTATGCTGGAAGGCACGATAGCAGGTCAACGATACCGTAAAAACTGAAAATATAGCGCAATGGCCGCCTCACTAACCAGATTCTTAGTAGGTATTCGATGGTGAAAATCACTGTGAATGCCCACTCTGCGGCGATTAGAAGTTTGTGGTATTCGAGCGCTATGGCATCGACACTCTCAAGCATCACAGCGAGCACACTCAGGCTGATCACCCATAGAAGTGCGACGTCAAAGAACTTGCCGCTCGGAGTTTCAGCTTCAAAGATGATTCTCCACAGACGTTCCTTGAACGACTTGGTCGCGGAATTAATGGAGTCACTGGAATCTGGAGACTTTGGTTCGTACACAGAGAGAAGCATGCTGGTCTCCTGTTGATTTGTCAAACACCTCGTCGGGATGATGGGATGCCTCAAAATTTGGGATGCCTCAAAATTTAAAACTAAGGGAAATTTGGGTTGACATGTCATTTATTGCCTCCTAGTTTGCGCGCCCCTCAGAGCGAGGTGGGCAGTGCATCCTGATTAAGGATTCATCACCCTGGGAAGCCAGCAAAAGTATGCGTTTTCAGCATGCCAAGCTATTTTTTAAAACCACTACTCCAATATAACCAACCATGAAAACCTTTTCAGCAAAGGCCCACGAAGTTGAGCGTAAATGGTATGTGATCGACGCCACAGACAAGGTGCTTGGTCAGGTTGCCGTCGAGGC
>DPWT01000018.1 GCA_003527555.1 Verrucomicrobiales bacterium
CGCAATTGTGGGCGCGGCATTTACCGATAAAATACAGGAATTACAGTATTCTGGCTATCCTGATGAAATGAGAGACCGCATGATGAGTGCCATGCAACCCGTCTACGAGACTCAAAAATGGGATGTGATTTCTTCCTGTTTTTCAATTGTACTTGCTGTGCTGATGATTTTTGCGGGCTTAAAACTCGTTAAATACCGGCGCCGCGGATTGAAGATCTCGAATATTTACAGCGCTTTGTCTGTTATCCATAAACTGATAGCTATCGGAATTGTGGTGGTAATTAAAAACCCAGCAATGCAGGAGGTGAGTAAGCGGCTCGAAGAAATCGGGGGTGAACAAGCTTCCGCGATGGATATGATGACTGGGCCTGTTGCCGTTGTTATTGGTGTTGGAACAGCCATTGTTATGTCGATTTATCCTATTCTTAGTTTCTTTTTGCTTAATAGGGTACGGTCGAGAGGCTCTCTGTCTTAGTGTGCTGTTTTTTAAGAATTAGGTTAATTTTTAACTTTGCATTTTTGAGCAATTCCCTTATTCCCACGCCCACAACGCACCCACACGGGTCGTCGTGTTTATAATTGATGGTGACTGTAGCTCAGTGGTAGAGCCCCGGATTGTGATTCCGGTTGTCGCGGGTTCGATCCCCGTCAGTCACCCCACTATCTTTTTTGTCTTAGGGCTTTAAATGATTATAAGACCGTTGGTATCATCAACCCAGATAAGATTTATCAATTATGCTGGAGACTGTCATAGGTTACAAATTTAGGAATTCGCTTCTTATGGCGGAGGCTCTTACGCACCCTAGTCTGGCGTATGAGACGCAAAGGCCTCATTTCGATAACCAAAGGTTGGAATTTCTTGGTGATGCAGTGATTCAGTTGCATTTGACACAGCGGTTATATCAGATGTTCCCGGGGTTTTCTGAGGGCAGGCTTACAAAGTTGCGTGCCCGACTCGTATCAGGAGATGCATTGTGTAAGTTTGCTAAAGATATTGGACTGGGTGAATACGTCATGATGGGTAAGGGGGAGGAAGCTACAGGAGGTAAAACGCGAACTTCGACACTGGCAGATGCCTTCGAGTCATTAATTGGTGCCGTTTATCTCGATGGGGGGTTGGATGCCGCTGGTGATGTGATTAATAAGGTCTGTGAGAAATGGATTGATCAAATTGTCGCCTCGCCAGAAGAAAAAAACCCAAAAGGTGAGCTCCAAGAAAAACTTCAGGCACTCGCTCCTAAGGGGCCTGAGTATATCGTGATTGATGAGAGTGGCCCAGATCACCAGAAAAGTTTTAAGGTTAAAGTCGTCTGGCTGGGCCGTAAACTCGGCGAGGGTGAGGGTAATAGTAAAAAAGATGCGGAAACTAAAGCCGCGTGTGAGGCGCTCAGCGCTGGCGTATGGGAAAAGTGATTTCTCTTAGATGAACCTATCCACGTATGAGTGTAAGTACGGCTACTTTGCTGGCTCCATTTTCTAATAAAACAACGGCGCATTCGTTAGCTGTTGATCCGGTAGTAAGCACGTCATCAACGAGAATCACCATCTTGTTAGAAATAAGTGCTTTCCCATTGCGTCTTAGCTGGAACGCTCCTTTGAGGTTTTGCAGCCTTTTTTTGCGATTGTAACGCGTTTGGGTCTCGGTGTTTCGAGTGCGCTTTAAAATGTTTGCCCAAGGCATATCTATCTGGCGGGCGAGATGTTTTACGATCTCCTCTGACTGATTGAATCTCCGTTTGCGTTGCCTTAACCAATGAAGAGGTACTGGAACCAAGATACCGTTTTTTAAAAACGGGAGAAACCGAGAGTCCTCAAGGGCTAGACTTGTTAGTGTCGCAAGGTTTTCTGCCAGGTGTATTTGTCTGCTGTATTTAAAATCATGGATGAGCTGGCGTGATGATTTGTCACCACGATAGGCTGCCCTAGCAAAATTGAATGAAAAATCAAGTCCCTGGCAGTTATTGCATGTGAACTGGCTGTCTATGTCGCCGTCAAAGCATTCGCCGCATTGTGAGCACAGCGGCGCCTCAACGGGTACAAGTTTTCCGAGGCATACGTTACAAAGGCTTTTGCCGTAACTTAGCTGTGTGGAGCATATTTGGCAGTATGCAGGGTATATAAAGTCGAGAATTCTGGCGACTATAGGGATCAATTGAAATAGTGAGTTTAATTTTTGATTGTGGAAACCGGAAAACGTTGGCTTGTCGATTCATCGAGCATGTTGATCTATAAATTTGCATCCAGTAGATGAATGCTACGTCAGTATTAGAGTGAAAAATACGATTAAAAAATGATTGATCAAATTTTGGTCTAACTCATAGGCGATAGCTTGTGCTTGTTGTCAGTAACTGGTGACACACCCGCAAACGATATTTTTATCCAAAATTTTACAGTTGGGTTAACGGCAGTGTGCATGATCGTGGTGTCCGATTAAATAATTAGTTTGAGTCAGTGGGGTTATGAAAAGGTTATGGTTGCTGTGTTTTTAGCGAGCGGCGTTTGGCGCTTTATTATGCCAAGAACGATAATATTTTTTTAGGATTCGATTGTTCATTTTCACTGATCATGGCATAGAATATTGGCATGCAGAAACACCAGTGGCGTGAAGATAGTGAGGACGGTAAGATGGTTTACCGAGCAACCTACCATGCTGGAGAGTGGAAATTATACTCTCAGCTGATTGAAGATGAGTCGTGGCATCATTACGAACCTATTCCAGAGGAACTCTTGCTCAAGCTGCGCAATGTTATGTGGAATAAATATCAACGTGGTCGCTGTCCACATAAACTGGTGACTAAAATTGATAACATGCTCAAAAAAGACTGATGATGTTTCTCGCGATATCTCGTCTGTCGAGATTCACATGGAGTAGATTTTTTCTTATGCAGATGAGTGCCTCACATCCTTTTAGATTCGGATGATTTGTTTGCTTATATCCAGCTGTTGTTGGTTCGATGTTGTAGGGGTTAGGCATCTGATATTATTCATCTGTTAGGTCGGGTCGATTCTTGCGTGTGCGCTGCAGTGCATTTTCTTTTTTCCATGCTTCAATCTTGCCGTGATCGCCGCTGAGTAATACCTCAGGGACTTGCATGCCTCGAAACAGGTTGGGCTTCGTGTAAGCTGGAGATTCTAACATATTGGGATTGGAGAATGATTCATCGACGGGCGATCGCGCATCGTTCAGTGCACCTGGGAGTAGACGTGTTATGGCATCCGTTACCACGGCAGCAGCGATGGCGCCGTTGGTTAATACGTAGTCGCCGATGGATATTTCCTCATCTACTAATTCTTCGATCACTCGGTGATCTACGCCTTCGTAGTGCCCACAGAGAATGATTAAATGTTCCTCTTTGCTCAAACGCATGGCGTCAGCTTGTTTAAAAGGTTTCCCCTGAGGGGTCATTAACAGGACTGTTGTGGACTCTTTTTTTAGTTCCTCAACTGCTGCAAAAATCGGCTCGGGTTTCAGCAGCATCCCTTGACCGCCACCGCAGAGATATTCATCTGTTTTACGGTGCTTGCCCGTCGCCCAATCACGTAATTGGTGTGCTTCTATTTCAGCAATTCCGGCCTCCCGGGCACGTTTGATGATGCTTTCGCTCAGGGGAGCCAGAGCGATTTCTGGGAACAAAGTGACGATATCGATGCGCATAAAGAAAGTTTGAGGTTTCAAGTTTGAAGTTTGAAGTTTATTCGTAAAGCGCTAAAGCTTCGTCAGTGAGTCAGTCCATTTACATTATTGCGGGTGAAGTCAGTGGGGATACCCATGGTGCTTGTCTCATGGAGTCCCTGCAAGAATTAGTTCCTGAGGTGAATTTCCTCGGTGTTGGTGGGCCAGATATGCGTCGAATTGGTGGAGAAAACATGACTGACTGGGTAGAGGACGCTGCAGTGATGGGTTTTGTAGAAGTAATTAAACACTACAAGTGGTTTAAGGCGCGGTTCACTGAAATGCTTAAAGATGCCGTTGCCGCTGATCCTGACGTGCTTGTATTGATCGATTATCCAGGATTCAATCTGCGTTTTGCCGATGCCATGAGACAGAGGCTGCCGGCAATAAAGATAGTTTACTACATTAGCCCGCAAGTGTGGGCATGGAATAAGGGACGTATTACAAAGATGGCTAAGACGCTTGATCTGATGTTGTGCATTTTTCCCTTCGAAAAAGAAATTTTTGAATCTGCTGGTCTGCGAACCGTGTTTACTGGTCACCCGCTCGTTGATGAGCTGGAGAGAAAAAAAGAGAATGTTGTGCGATCGGAAAATTTGATTGGGTTATTCGCGGGTAGTCGTGAACGTGAGGTGGCTCGTTTGTTCCCAATGATGGTGGAAACCGCACGAAGAATTCACTCGCATCATCCGCATGTGCGTTTTGAGGCAGCCGCCGTATCGGAAAAATTGGAACTAGTGATGCGTGAAATCATTCAAGCAGCCAAACTACCTGACAGCTCAATTATCGCATTGAAGATAGGCAACAGCCACTCGCTCATGCAGCGTGCTACTTGTGGTGCAGTCGCCAGTGGGACCGCAACTTTGGAAGCGGCAGCATTTGGAATGCCTTATTGTCTGGTCTACAAAGTTGCATGGCCTACCTACATTCTTGGCAAGATGCTGGTGAAGGTTAAATTTATTGGGTTGGTCAATATTCTTGCGGGAGAAAAAGTGGTGGATGAGCTAATTCAGGCAGATGCAGAT
>DPWT01000073.1 GCA_003527555.1 Verrucomicrobiales bacterium
GCGGAGAGTGAACCTACGCATGGAATAATACTACAGCAGGATGAGAATACCAATGAGATGGCTGCGAGAGTGAGTAGATGGATCGTAATTTTCATAGTAGTGGTAATAGTTTAGAGATCAATTCAGGGAGCTTGCAATGAAAAAGGAGGGAAATAATTGCTATGTTACGCAATGGTAAGCACCTGCTCAACGATACGGCGCGGATTCGGCAGCTGCTCATCCTCGATCGCAGGTGAATAAATCGCTGGCGCATCAAGTGTGCAGACGCGTTTGACCGGGGCATCAAGGTGATCAAACGCATGCTCTTGGATCAGCGTGGTGATCTGAGAGGAAACGCCGCAAAACGGCTTACTCTCATCCACAAGCACCGCGCGGTTGGTTTTCATGACAGTATCTATAATCGCCTGCTGGTCGAGAGGGCGGATCGAACGCAGATCCAAAACCTCCGCATTAATTCCGTGTTCCGATTGCAATGTCTCAGCAGCTTCTAATGCGCGTAACACACTGCGTCCATGGGCAATAAGAGAGACATCACTACCTACTCGTTTAACGTCGGCTTTCCCCAAGGGAACAAGATGATCACCATCTGCAGGGTCAGGGACTTCACCCGATGTGCCATAAAGCAAGGTGTTTTCCATGACGTAAACGGGATCGTTGTCGCGGATGGCCGACTTCATAAGCCCCTTGGCATCGGCTGGTGTAGCAGGGGAACAAACTTTGAGACCCGGGAAAGAAGCAAAAATAGCCTCCGGAACATGCGAGTGTGTCGCCCCCACACCAGTTCCACCGTTAGCTGGACCGCGCATGACAATGGGCACGTTACAGAGCCCGCCAGACATGTAGCGAACGCATGCCGCATTGTTAACAAGTTGATCGAATGCCACGGAATGGAACGACCAAAACATGAGTTCCATCACAGGCCTGACACCTAACATGGAAGCACCGATACCCATGCCGATAAACCCAGCCTCAGAAATAGGCGTGTCGACGATGCGTTTGCATCCCCATTTTTCCCAAAGACCCTCAGTTACTTTGTAGGCACCGTTGTATTGGGCAACTTCCTCACCCATAATTACAACGTTTTCGTCGCGGGTCAGTTCTTCATCAAAGGCTTCACGAAGGGCGTGGCGGTAGAGTATTTCTCTCATGATTTAAAAAAGGTTAATGTGGTTAGCAAAAAAGTGCTTAGTCGTTGAAGAAGTGACGGCCAACTTGTGAGGCGTCGGTTTTGTTGTCTGTCTCCCAGTAGACGTCTTCGAAAATTGATTCCACGGTGGGCGCAGGTGATTCATCGGCAAATTTTGCCGCAGCAACGGCCTCTTGTTTTGCCTCCTTGTCGATGTTATCCGCTTCTTCATCTGTGATCACAGCCTCATCAATAAGGCGGCGGCGCCAAAGGCGAAGAGGGTCGTGATACGTTTTATATTTCTCAATTTCTTCAGGAGTGCGGTATTTCTTCGCATTCGCATCCGCTACCGAATGACCGTAATATCGATATGTGGCAATCTCTAACACCGTTGGTTTACTCTCCTTGCGCGCACGCTCCATGGCGATATGTGTTTTGGCGCGAACCTCGTAAACGTCTTCTCCATTAACAAGATCCCATTCCATATCATATGCCTCTGCACGCTGCGCTAGACAATCTTTATAAGCACTCGAGCGCTGCTGGCTCGTCCCCATGGAGTAACCATTATTTTCAATAATGTATACGACCGGCAGTTCAAACAACGCGGCGAGGTTCAGTGACTCATGAAATGCACCTTGGTTGACAGCACCATCCCCGAGGTAACACAGACAGCAGCCTTCCTGCTCCTTGTATTTCACCCCATAAGCAAGCCCCAAGCCCAGTGGCGCCTGGCCAGCAACGATACCGTGCCCACCCCAGAAATTCTTAGACGGATCAAATAGGTGCATCGATCCACCCTTACCTTTGGCCGAACCTGTGGCTTTACCATAAAGCTCAGCCATACAGGGGTTCATTTCCATACCCACAGCTAATGCATGTCCGTGACAACGGTAGGCAGTAATGACGTGATCATGATCACCGCGCAATGAAATCGTACCAACAGCAACGGACTCCTGACCTATGTATAGATGTAAAAACCCACCCATTTTACCTCCATTATAGAACTTCAATGAAGTTTGCTCGAAACGCCGGATGCGCGCCATGTCACGGAAGAGATCAATCTTCTGTTCAGCGCTTAAGCTCTGGTTAACTTTAGATTGTGAAAAATCGAGAGGAGATGCTGGTGAATCCATCGGTAATTTATGGTGGTGTAAGAAAAGGTGAACTAGTGGCTAGCGGCGATAGGTTCAAGCCCAAACCGACGTGCTGTCTTTAGCGAGGGAAACTTGAGCGTTGCGACGAACATCAAAGTGAAGACAGTATTGGCACACAGGCTGTTGCGGAAAAATACCCAAGTAGGCAAATGCGTTGCTGGATGCCCAGTCCACATCGCCAGCGTAAAACCATCCCATGTCTTGGGATAGGCTGGATCAGCAAGAAAGCTATAAAAATTAGTCGATAGATAGAAAAACGTCGCAGCCAAAAGCGTGCCACCCACAAGCGGCAAAAAAGTAGTTTTACCACGCAATTGGTAACCAATCATCACGCAAACTAACATGGCCAACAGTATGACAATATCAATCATCCCAAAAACTTGATACCCTTGAATCAAACTCGTCACCGGCCCACCTAAAACCCAAGCAAAAGCAGCTGCTGGTAATAGCAAAGGACAAGCGCGAGCAAACACGGCCGCCCAAAAAAACAACGCCGCAAACGGCAAAATATTCGGCAAGCTTTCGCTGGTGTATACACCCACAACTCCAA
>DPWT01000119.1 GCA_003527555.1 Verrucomicrobiales bacterium
AGTAACTATGTTCTAACGCTTACAATCCCCGCTGCGGGTGTGACCCAGCATGGAGTCACATTTTCATGCGATCAATTTCCTGCCATTACTCAAAATTTTGATATAAATGTGATCAGCTCCTTTGTAAGTTTCGTGGCAGAGCTTACTGATGCTACCCCCACGGGTGATAGTGATCTAGATGGCATTGGTAATTTATTAGAATATGCCTTTGGGGGTGACCCATCTACACCATCACATTTGCTGGCAGAGACCAGCATTCCGCTACTCCCAGAGCTTAAAATGGTGAATGGCATCATACAGCTGTCATACCTACGCCATAAAGATTACGTGGAACGCGCTATCAGCTACGACCTTAAATCAACCATCACAATGGCAACCGGCACTTGGGCTAATGCTTCTTCGCTGATTACCAAAACCACAGTGAATTCGATAAATACCGAATTTGAACAAGTCACTTATGAACTTTCAAATACCTCAAATCATCAGTTTTTTAGAATCGATATTACACTCAACGAATGAGCTAGGCTAGTGTAAGAAAAACCTTACTCACACACTAATCTAAATCGACGGTGGTTATTTTAAATCAACAATAATAGAAATATAGCAGCCTATCGAACCGAAAACACTGAACTAACTCTTCATTAATAAATTATAATTTATCAATGAAGAGGGAACAGTAATATGACGTGAATGGATACAGTTCACACTAAGCATTTTCAGCAGCCATCGATTCTTTAACTTTCACCTCAATTTCAGCGTATAACGCATCATCCTCCTTCAGGGCCACCTTGGCAGCGTCGCGTCCTTGAGCCAGCTGGTTTCCAGAATAGCTGAACCATGAACCACGTTTCTGCACTATATCGTATTCCAACGCGAGATCGAGCATCGAACCAACTGAGGAGATCCCCTCATTATACATAATATCGAATTCAGCCTCGGTAAATGGTGCTGCCACTTTGTTTTTGACGATCTTAATGCGTGTGCGGTTTCCGGTTACGGTTCCATCGGTAGCCTTTATCTGCCCAATACGACGAATGTCGACGCGTACTGAAGAGAAAAATTTAAGAGCCCTGCCACCAGGGGTAGTCTCCGGATTACCAAACATAACACCGATTTTTTCACGGATTTGGTTAGTGAAGATACAGGTAGTGCGTGCCTTGGAAATAAGGGCCGTGAGCTTACGCATCGCTGCGCTCATTAAGCGGGCCTGTGTGCCCACTGTACTGTCACCTATTTCACCTGCGAGCTCTTGCTTGGTAACTAATGCAGCCACAGAATCGAGAACGACTACGTCGATAGCATTGGAACGTACCAGTGTTTCAACAATCTGAAGTGCTTCCTCACCAGAGTTTGGCTGCGAGACTAACAAGTCATCAATATTTACACCGAGTTTGGCTGCATATGCAGGATCGAGTGCATGTTCAACATCGACAAATGCTGCAAGCCCGCCGCGTTTCTGTGCCTGAGCGATAACGGTAAGAGTGAGGGTTGTTTTTCCGGACGATTCGGGCCCATAAATTTCGACAACACGACCGCGAGGAAACCCTCCAACTCCAAGAGCACGGTCAATGAGCAAATTACCGGTGGGAATGACGTCAACATCGACACGATGACCGTCGCCAAGTCGCATAATAGCGGTTTCTCCAAAATCTTTTTGTATCTGAGATATTGCAAGATCGAGATTTTTCTTTCGCGCGGCTGCAAGTTTTTCCTCGGCAGCAGAATTTTTATTAGTAGGCATTTTAGACTTAGTTTTAGTAGTAGAGGAAGTTGATGTAGCCGGAATACCTTCGGCTCCATTGGCCACTTGGGCAGTTGATTTGCTGGCGGAAGAATTGGCTGATGTGGTTTTAACGGTTGCGGTGCTCATGACAATAGTTTGTTTTAATATTCATCACATATATCGCATTGTTATGATACGTCAACACAAAAAGCTGTTCGAAAGAATAGTGTTATATAGAACATGTTCGTATGAAGCAAGTTATGACGCAAAAAAAATCTGGATAAGACAATAATCATGCGCAAGGTCTGGGCATGGACATTAAAATTAACACTTTTACAGGCGGCATGGCAGAGACAAATGCCTACCTGCTTCAGCGTGATGATAGAG
Source organism: Verrucomicrobiales bacterium (assembly GCA_003527555.1). Lineage (GTDB taxonomy): Bacteria > Verrucomicrobiota > Verrucomicrobiia > Verrucomicrobiales > Akkermansiaceae > Oceaniferula. Next base: position 2,111 of record DPWT01000119.1, read on the forward strand.
CTATTCTCATAGACGCGCCACTGGGCGTATGTGATTGGGTAGATTCATTGGGCGTATCGCTGACCGACCTGCTGTTAACACACCAACATTATGATCATGTTGAGGATGCAGCGGCATTATCAGCTCAGGGGGTGCGACTTCATGCATATTCTGCATACTCACCAGAGCTCACACTGGAACTATTACTAAAACAATCAGGTATCCCCCTCAAAATTGAACCATATCAGGTAGATAATGTGCTGGGTAATAACGCAGAACTCGAGGCAGCGGGTTGGCACTTCCGGCTTGAGCATGTTCCCGGGCACGCAACGGATAGCTTGGTTTTTTTGACTGATGACCTCGTCTTTGCTGGTGACACCTTATTCGCTGGAGGAGTTGGCCGTGCTGACTTGCCCGGTGGCGACATGGATTTGCTCACTCAAGGCATCCAAGAAAAAATTCTAAATTTGCCTCCTGAGTCACGGGTATTTCCAGGACACGGACCGCAAACCACTGTAGGAAGAGAAATTGAATCCAACCCATTTCTGTAATCGATCAACAATACGCGAATATTCACCCTCTTATCCCATTATGACAATAAAGATCGTTTTTTGACACAGGACCTCTTGCGTTAGGCGTAGAATAATGTCACCATATCGCTGAGTTACAGCTTTTATCCTCCATAGTCATCGCTGGGCTCACTCTATCTATTGGCGTGATAACATGGCTAAATAGATAACGACTCCGTCTATTATCAGCAAATTACAACTAAACAATACAATGGAAGAAACATTCGCAAACCCCGATTTCGGCAAAGATTCTCCGATGAGTGAAACTCACGCATCTCAGAAAGCAGCGGGCGACCTCCGCGCAGCAGCATCAGATAAAGCAAAGCAGATCACCCAAGACGCTGGTGCCAAAGCTCAACAGCTCAAACAGACCGCAGTAGATAAAGCTCAACAATTTCGCGAATACGCAGGCAGTAAGGCCAACGAGATAAAAGAGACTGCAGGCGTTAAGGCACAACAATTCAAAGAGGCCGCAGGCGAACAACTTCAGCACAGCCGTGTTAAGGCTCGCGAAGTACATGCCGATGCTGAAGAGTATGTCCGCCAACACCCTACAAAATCTGTGCTCACTGCACTGGGTGCAGGCATTGTCATCGGCCTGATTTTACGCCGTTAGTTCAGTCAATTCAAAACTTGATTACCAACTGCCAGCACAAAAGTGTTACGTGCGTCTGCATTTCACGTATCATACATTGTTTATTGCGCCGCATTTGTCGTTTTGATCTGTATTCTGTTTGTTTCTGGTCATGAAAGAAAATACTCAACAGCAACAGGACCCATCTCCTCAGCTTGATCATTCAGGCAGAGACGATGATCCCTCAGGAATGTTGAAGCGCGCCGTTTCCGAGTTTATCTCTGCCCGTGTCGAGCTCACGGCTATCGAAGCGAGAGAAGCAGCTGAGTTCACTGTGCGTAAGTTAGTCTTGGCTCTCGCATTCGTAGCCTGTATTTTTATCACTTGGATATCCACAATGGCGTGCCTTGTCGGCATTTTTGGCGACTGGGCAGAACAACAACTCGCTAATCACATACCCCACACCCACGGCTGGGTAATCGTGCTTGTTGCCCTGGTTATCATCCACGCTATCGTAGCTTCGATTCTCTTAATGCTACTGAAGAAAAAGCCCTCTGCTCCTCTGTTTGAGCTAACTCGCCAAGAAATAAAAAACGATAAGGTATGGGTAAGAAGGAACAAATAGCCAAGCGCAAACAGGAGCTCACCGCGAAGCTTTCTGAGAACCGTGTGCTCATCAATACTGGCCGTAACAACGTTAAACAGATGCTTAGCGTAAAAAAACAGCTGCGGAATTTGGTCCTACGTAAACCTAAAGCAATTTTTTTTGGATCCGTCGGCGCAGGACTGCTCGCCACTTTAGCGCTCAAGCGCCCCAAAAAAACACATAAGAAAAAATCATCAACCATAACTATGGTATTGCTCCGCTGGGTCTTATCTCTCATGCAGCCGGCAGCTAAGACATGGTTGATAAACCGTGCCAAAATCATATTGGCGCAACAGCTAGAAACACGCCGACGGAGCCAAACTCAGACAGATTTATAAGGAGCCGCAAAGACGTTTGATTTTTCCACACGACATCTTCGCTTTCCCCTTTACTCCGCATGTCTGATACCGACACAATACATCAGCATGAGATTTATTGATTTTAGTATTTTATTTTCTCTGTGTATTGGCTCGCTCAACGCACAACTTAACGCGCCCCATAAAGAGGGTGACGGCTTGCCCGGCTCCGACTTTGCCGACATGCCAAAAACGCCTAACAGCATTCGCGTCGATCACGATGGCACAATGGAGATGAACTCCAAAAAAGGCACTCTTTTGTTTATTGGTAAAGTGAATGTGAAAGGCGATAACGGAGTGGAATTGAAAGCAAGTCGCGTATCTGTAAACACCCAAAAAGAAACAGCATTACTTACCGGACAGGTCTCAGTAAGACAAAAAGCGACGACTCATCACGACGGCGCTATCAAACCAGGCATCCAGATGTTCGCTGACCGAGTTTCCTTAGATGGAAAAAAGAAAGTCATCACACTCACTGGAAACGTCAGTATTTATCAAGGGGCAACACTACATCGTAGTCAACGTGCCATTTACGATTACGGTAACAGATACCTCGATACACGCGGCCTCGCCAGTGGATTGGGACCCATTCTTTTGGAATCTGATCGATTTACTGCAATAGAACGTAACGGTAAAAAAATCTTAATTGGGGGAAATGCCAATATCACTACACACGATGTCAGCGAGCCAAATTTCTGGTTGAGATCCGATCGTACGACCATTTATCCTGACGAAAGAATCATCTTTAAAAACCTGCGTATTTATGCCGGAGATACTGCCATTTTTTGGCTTCCCTATTTATCGCAGCCGCTTGATTCAGACCTTGGTTATCATTTTATTCCTGGAGCAAGATCAAACTGGGGGTTTTTCCTGCTAAATCGCTACGGTATTATGCTTGGCGGCGTAAAAGACGAGGAGACCGGTGCACGTAATGATGCATGGCTTCTATCACAATGGAATTTTGATATCCGCTCCCGACGTGGCCTAGGAGTTGGTGTGGATTTGTTCGATATGCGCCTGGATGACAATCCCAATCTCGGCTGGCTCAAGTTTTATTACCTCAATGACATGGATGCCTCACTTGAGCGCTCTGCCGAACCTAGAGGATACGTAAATGAAGATCGCTGGAAACTTGAACTCAAGCATCGTGCCGATCTGCGAGAACAAGGTGAACAACGCACATATCTGGACTTTGATATCACCGCCTTGAGTGATCGGTTTTTCCTAGAAGACTTCGAACCCGGCACCTTCAAAATTGATCCTAATCCAAATAATGAAGTGGGTATATTT
>DPWT01000120.1 GCA_003527555.1 Verrucomicrobiales bacterium
AAGAAAAAGTCCTGAAGACACGCAATCACAAAGCTGCAGAAGTCGCAGAAAAACTCTATCAAGATGCCCAGGTCCTACTAGAGAAAATCATCACAGAAAAAATATTTACCGCACGTGGTGTCTATGGATTCTTTCCTGCCTGCTCAGATGGAGACGATATCAATCTGCCTGATCATAACGCAACATTTCATACACTCAGACAGCAGACAGAAAAAACGAGTGGTAAACCAAATATCGCGTTAGCTGATTTTGTAGAACCCACAACTGAAGGGTATGTAGAACCCTCATCAGAAAACCAGAAAAAATCACTGAAATCGGCAACTGATCACGTTGGCGCATTTGTTGTCGCTATCCATGGAGCGGATGAGTGGGCTGCAAAGCTGCGCGACAAACACGAAGTTGACTCCGCTATTATGGTGCAAGCTATTGCCGACCGCCTTGCAGAAGCTTTTGCTGAGCTGCTTCACCACCACGCACGGGTGGCATGGGGTTTCGAGCGAGTCAATGAGTTCAATCACAACGAGCTAATCAAAGAAAAATACCAAGGCATACGCCCAGCACCTGGCTATCCAGCTCAACCAGATCACACTGAAAAAATAACGCTCTTTAGATTATTAAATGCCACACAAGCCATAGGTGTTGGGCTCACTGAGAGTTGTGCTATGCACCCAGGAGCCGCGGTATCAGGCCTTTTGTTTTCCCACCCGGATTCCAAATATTTCGCGCTTAGTGATTTGCAAAAAGATCAGGTAGAAGACTACGCTAAACGTAAGAAATGGACAATCGAGGAAGCTGAAAAATGGCTTGGCCCATGGTTGGGATACTAGCCACGGCCGAGAAGCATCAGAATAATTCATCAGGAGGCGACACAGGTATATCTTCGCCATCGTAATGATCTAAAGGCTTCACTAGACTTGCGGGCAAAGGAAACTTCCGTTCTTGAATCCCAGGTGCCAACTCAGGTGAACTTTCGTATCCCATACGCATCATTTCGTACTTGGCATCCATGTTATCGATGTAATGTAGCGCCATTGCCTCTGGCGTGCGCGGCAGCGTTGGGCTACCCCACTCATAGGCACCATGGTGGCTGGCAATCAAGTGAAGCAGATGTAGGTGCACATCCTCGGAATCCGGATTGAGTTCAATCCATTCTTTTGCCACATCATTTTCCATCATATCGCGCCAGAGCTTGTTAGCTGTTTCAATCCCAATTGGAATATGACCAAGCATTTCGCCATGCATGTTAAATGGCTGGGTAAATCCTGCCTCAGGATAGTTGTTTTCCCACATCTTGCCACAGTCGTGAAACAATACACCGGCCGTGAGCAGGTCGCGGTTTAATCTGGGGTAAACCGAACATACCGCGTGCGCCGACCGCATCATCTGGGCAACGTGTTCAACGAGCCCACCTCGGCGCGCATGATGGTTTTTCCGCGCAGCTGCAGCACGGCGGAATTTCTTTTCATACTGTTTGAAGAAAACCGCACATATCTCACGTAATCGTGGATCACTGATACTGGTTGTCATTTCCCAAATATCAGTCCAGTCGGCTTCCTGCCGTGCACAGGTCTCAGCATCACCCGCCAAAAACTCCTTAGCCTCGTCCTCATTGAGGAGACGCATGTCCCACTTGTTCGAATCCACACCATACTGGTTCTGTGTCCAGTCACCACTGATACGCAACAAGGTGCCATCAGAAATATCATCCAAAGCACGGAACTGCGGTCGGTTCTCCCATACCTTGAGTTTCATATCGCCCGTCGCATCGACCAAGGTAATCTCGTAAAATGGCTTGCCTGTCTTCGTCTCACGCTCCGCCATGCGCTCAAGCTGAACATCAAAGCTCGCACTCACAGGAGTGTCTCCAGTCGTCTGCTTCAAAGCGGAAATGGTCAGGTGCTGCACAGCACCACGTTAAGCACTCCGGCACGCACGACAAGAAGAGAATAAGCAGATCATCTTACTATCGATTAACTATACGATTATTGTAGCCGCCATTTTTATGCTATCGGCATCACAGTAAGCACCCTAGCGACAGGCTAGATACATATCACTATGGGGAAAAATTAGCACAGGCATAATTTTATTCCTACTTATCAAACAAGATCAATCCATTCTCCACCCCAGCACGAATCACATCCCCTTCTTGAAATTTACCTTCCAGCACTTCTAGGCTGAGTGGATCAAGCAAGTGTTTCTGAATCGCACGCTTAAGGGGACGGGCACCGTAGACGGGATCATACCCATGATTGGCGATGAACTCCTTGGCGTCCGCGCCAAGAGCGAGACCAATGCCTTGCTTGGCGAGGCGCTTGCGCACAAGCTCGAGCTGGAGACCAACAATTTCAGTCAGCTCATCACGCTTGAGTCGATCGAAGATCACCGTTTCATCCACTCGGTTGAGAAACTCGGGTCGGAAGTGGCCGCGCAGGGCTTCGGTAATCTTCGCCTCACGCTGCTCGACATTTTCCTCGTCTATGATGAACTGGGAACCGATGTTTGATGTCATGATGAGCAAGGTATTGCGGAAGTCCACGGTTCTCCCCTGCCCGTCGGTGATCCGACCGTCATCTAACACTTGCAGCAGCACATTAAAGATATCTGGGTGGGCTTTTTCAATTTCGTCAAACAAAACAACTGAGTAAGGATGGCGCCTAACATGTTCACTAAGCTGGCCACCTTCCTCGTAGCCGACGTATCCGGGAGGCGCGCCAATGAGTCGGGCGACACTGTGTTTTTCCATGTATTCAGACATATCGATGCGAACCATTGAGTTTTCGTCATCGAATAAGAATTCGGCGAGGGCTTTCGATAGCTCTGTCTTACCAACACCGGTCGGGCCTAAGAAAAGGAACGAGCCGATCGGGCGGTTCTCGTCCTGCAGTCCAGCACGGGCGCGGCGCACGGCATTAGAAACTGCTACGATGGCGTCACTTTGGCCAATGACACGCTCGCCAATCCTGTCCTCCATTTTAACGAGTTTCTGTCGTTCGCCCTCTTGGAGACGGGACACAGGAATGCCGGTCCACGTTGAAATCACTCGAGCGATGTCTTCCTCCGTGACTTCTTCTATCAAGATGCGGTTCTCACCTTGCAGCTTGCCTAGTTTTTCCTGCGCCTCTTCGAGTTCTTTCTCGGCGTCCGGCAGGGCACCATAGGTCAGTTCCGAGGCACGATTCAGATCACCAATGCGTTTGGCTTGCTCGGCTTCGTTTTTCAGATCCTCGATTTTCTGCTGTGCTTTGCGCACGACATCAATGACATCTTTCTCATTACGCCAGCGCGCCATCAGGGTAGCGGACTCCTCTTTCAGGTTCGCCATTTCCTCGCGCACTTTTTCCAACCGTACTGTGGATGCATCATCGGTCTCTTTTTCCAGAGCTTGGCGTTCCATTTCTAACTGCATCACCTGACGCTCGATCTGATCAATCTCAGTCGGCATGGAATCGAGTTCGATTTTTAAACGCGATGCTGCCTCGTCCATGAGATCCACTGCTTTGTCGGGCAGAAAACGATCGGTGATATAGCGATCGGATAGATTCGCAGCAGCAACCAGTGCGGTGTCCTTGATTCTAACACCATGGTGTACTTCGTACCGTTCTTTCAGACCACGCAGGATGGCGACGGTGCTCTCGACACTCGGCTCCTCGCATCGAACGGGTTGGAATCGGCGCTCAAGCGCGGCGTCCTTTTCGATGTACTTGCGGTATTCATCGAGCGTGGTGGCACCGATGGTGTGCAGCTCACCCCGGGCGAGCTGCGGTTTTAAGAGATTTGAGGCATCCACGGCACCTTCGCTAGCCCCCGCTCCAACGATGGTGTGCAGCTCATCGATGAACAGGATGATTTCACCCTCGGACTCAGTGACTTCATTGAGAAAAGCTTTTAGGCGATCCTCAAACTCACCACGGTACTTGGCACCGGCAATCATGCCGCCGAGATCCATCGAGATGAGGCGTTTATTTTTCATCGAGTCCGGCACGTCACCACTGATAATTCGACGGGCGAGACCCTCGACGATTGCCGTCTTACCCGTTCCTGGCTCACCAATGAGCACTGGGTTATTTTTGGTACGGCGGGAAAGCACCTGCATGATTCGGCGAATTTCCTCGTCGCGACCGATGACCGGGTCGATTTTGCCCTCACGTGCTCGCGCAGTGAGATCGGCGCCGTATTTTTCCAGCGCCTGATACTTGCCCTCGGGATCCTGATCGGTGACTTTCTGGCTGCCTCGAATTTCCTTGAGAGCTGTGTCTGCCTTTTTTCGGTCCAAACCTACCTCTTGAAGAATTTTTCCTGCCGGGGAATCGCACTCAAACGCACCGAGGAGGAAATGCTCGACGCTCAGGTAGTCGTCGCCCAGTTCCTCACGCACCTTGTCGGCGGCATCGAGATTGGCACGAAACCCATAACTCATTTGCGGCTGCGATGCAGCGCCTTGAACGCATGGCTCGCGGCCGAGCTGCTCGAGCACTTTCGCATTCAGACTTGTAACATCGACACCTGCTTTCTCAAGCAGAGGTACGACAATGCCGCCCTCCTGCTGAAGTAAAGAGAGAAGCACGTGCAGCGACTTCAGCTCAGCGTGCGCAGATCGCGAAGCAAGCTGTTGAGCCGCTTGAATAGCTTCCTGAAATTTAGTGGTAATTTTATCCAGTCCCATGATCGTTTACTATGTTGGTGGTTTTTCCTTACTTATTATCTAAACCAAGAGCGTGATCATAGCAACTATTTGTTCACTTTTTTGTGTTAATTTGTTGTTATGTTGACTTGGCGATTTTTAATCGGCAGGCCTTTCCGTGATAACAAGCACACATTTATCTGCGATTAAAATTCAACCATAGGTTTTAAAAGAATGAGTAGCAACTCTCCGGCAAAGACATTACTTCAGAGAAATCTTACCATTTTCAACCTTGCAGGTAGGGAGGCAGCCAACTATCCCACTCATATGTCAAAAACCCTGCCGCCTAAGCCACGCAACCTAAGTCAGAAGACAACGATTACTATCGTGGCGTCACAATATAACTCTGAGTTCACGGATGCACTTGTGGAAAACGCTCAAGAAGAACTATCAGAACTATCGGCAAATGCTCACATTGATCTTATCCGAGTCCCAGGTGCGTTTGAGATCCCCTCCATCGTGGAAACAGTGATGCGTAGCGAAAAAACCGATTGCGTTATCGCTCTTGGTTTAATCATACGCGGTCAAACATCTCACGGAGATCTTGTTGCGAATAGCGTAACCCAAGCACTACAAAAAATTGCCGTAGACCATGCAACACCGATCATTCATGAAGTGCTTATCGTAGACGACGAAAAGCAAGCCTACGCGCGATGCATCGGAACTAAGCTAAATCGTGGGCGTGAAGCAGCGAGTGCTGCAATTGCCGTTACCGATACTTTTCAGCAGTTTAAAAAATCCTCATCGCGCGTGTTTCCGAGCAATGTATAAGCGTCGTGACATTCGCGAGGCCGCGATTCAATTCCTGTACTTCGCAGACTTGGAATCGGGAGCCGAGCCCTTCAGCATGGAGGATACCTTTTGGCAAATGATCCAGGAGCAAAGCATACGCGTACTTGAGAAAGCTACAGCCAAAGCTGTCCTGCACGTATCACAAGGACGCCCAAGTAGATTGGTAAAACTCAACAAACACACGGAAACACTCCTAATTATGCTCAAGGCATCAGGCGACTGCGACCAACTTGTAGACGCACTCAACCAGATGCTTGCCGATGAGAGCCGAATGAACGATGCCGTTGACCTACTCAAAGCATCCCACCAAAAGAAAACGACCGATACAACGCTCAAAGAAAATACCCAAGTTGTCATCGCAAGGAACACAAGCCTGATACGCCGTCGCAACGACTTACTCGAAACTTTGAGGGATTTCCCCAAAAAAAGACAGGCACTTGAGCCGGTAACTGCCGCTATCGAACACTTGGGACGTGTCTCCGAGCGCCTTACGGCAATCATAGATCCTCAATCCACAGTTGGAGATTTTGCTCATATTCACACCAGTTCAGCTGAAATCACCTCCTTTCGTGAGGAAACCCAGAAATTGATTGAAGGTATATTACACCAGAAGGAATCAATCGACTCGACGCTCGCAGGGCTCATTCAAAACTATGCACCAAATCGTGTCGCCCCTGTAGATCGTGCTATTCTGAGGCTTGCAACATTCGAAATCACCCATTGTGAAGACATTCCCGTCAAAGTCAGTATCAACGAAGCTGTCGAGATTGCCAAAAAATTCAGCACCAGCGAGTCCAGCCGCTTCATCAACGGAGTGCTTGATGCGGTTCAATCCTAGCTACAACTAACTATCCACGGCTAAGTTGTTCAATTAATTGCTCGCTTACCGCTTGCCGTATATCGGGTGAAATGGTTTTATGGGTTCTGTCAGTCTGAACAACCCATAACCCTCTACACAGATAGTCGCGCATGAGCAAAAAAATTGATATCCTAGGAAACCAAAATATCCCAGCGCAGGGTGCCCTAATTGTTCCCGGTCGACTCAATCTCTCCGAGGCTCTCTACATAGAACAGTTACTTTTGGGTAGGAAAGTGACTTGGCTCTGCGAGGAAAATGTTGTTCTTGATGCCGCTACTCGCAATGTTCTCGAAAAACCAGACACGACAGCAGTTTCTTTCTCCGCAAATGATACTGCCCCTGCTGCTATAGGTGAAACTCTTAAAGAACACCTGAAAAACAACGGAGTAATCATTTTTATCCCTGGTGATGTCTCTGCTCATGACGGTGAATGCTGCCACATCCCAGCTCCCGTATTGAAACAACTCTGCGCACTTGGTCTGCCGACTCTCCCAGTGTCAGTGACCCGCCCAGAAGAAACGGCTTTAGCTACCGAAAAAACTAATAAACTTGCCAATTCTGTTCTCTCTTTTGCCAAGCTGATTCCTGCGAAAAATATTTCTGTCGCCCTGTGGCGTGAAGGTTTACTAGCAGCCGAGGAAATTGCATTCTCCGCTCGTGAATTTCTTAACGGCTCTCTACCGGTCGCACTACTCGCTGGCCTGAAGAAGCACGGCTCATCCACTAAGTTATTTGATGGTACGGACGATTCTGCCACATCATTCGACAAACTATTAGGTGCCGCTATTGCATTCTCTGCTGAGATTAGAAAACAGACTAAGAAAAAACGTGTCGGCATTCTGCTCCCCCCTGGTAAGGGCGGCATGGTCGCAAATCTGGCAGTACTCTTTGCGGGCAAAATCCCGGTGAATATTAACTTCACATCAAGCCACAGCGCTGTTCAGTCATCGATTCGTCAAGCGGATGTCGACAAATTCATTACCGCTGACCCCTTTGTGCGCAAGATCCCAGCCTTCCCATGGCCTCCAAATAGAGATCTTATTTTTGTCCATACAAGAAAGTCAAGAATAAGTGCAGTGCTGGTCTCTCGCCGTCACCTAGGGTTGATGAGACCGTTCACGGTCTCTCTCCTTGTGACAGAAGGCTTGATGAGAC
>DPWT01000082.1 GCA_003527555.1 Verrucomicrobiales bacterium
AAAATAATGCCGGTAGGTCGGAGCATGGATTCGGATGGGACTAAGGCTGGTTATGATATTGAACTGACCCGAGCAGTGAGTGAGGCAGTCGGTATTCCGGTGATTGCATCCGGTGGAGCAGGGAACCTTCAACATATGGTTGACGTTCTTAAAGAAGGAAAAGCTGACGCAGTTCTCGCGGCCAGTATTTTCCACTTTGGTGAGTATACGGTAGCCGAAGCGAAAGAGCATTTTTCAGAGCGGGAAATCGCCGTGCGTCGCTGAAATCGGGCAAAAAAATACTTGCCTCTAATAGCTCGTTTGACTAGCTTGCGCCGGCCGCACCACACCGGTGTAGCGACATATGCGCGATTAGCTCAGTGGTAGAGCAATGCCTTGACATGGCAGAGGTCACAAGTTCAAATCTTGTATTGCGCACCATTTACAGGGAGTCATGGGAAACCATGGCTCCCTGACTTTTTTCACTCTAAGAATCTAAAAAAGTAACAGAACTCGAGCCATTCTTTGCGTGCTGATTCTAAATCAATCTGGCGGATACTTACTCTTGTTCCGGGCGGTGCTTGTGCGATTTTGGGTATATCGCAGCGCATGATACAGCCAAGCTTGTAGTAACCGCCTTGGGTTTGGCGATCATTGAGCAGGATGATCGGTTTTCCATCGGGTGGGAGCTGCACAGTTCCTATGGGTAAAGCTTCAGAGATAATACCGTGATGGGTGGGTAGCGGTGAACGGGTATCGAGTATTAATCCCATTCGGTCGCTGCGTTGACTGACTGTGAATCGTGTTTGAAAAACCTGCTGTTTTGTTTCTGAGTATGGGATCATGCGCAGCTCTATCTGATCAGAGAGGTTCGGTATATAGCATGGTGGTGTGCGCGCGGCGGGGCCGGTGAATCGGGTTTCTTGGATGGGGATAATATCTCCGATCATCAGTTTCCTGCCAATATCATTGCGTAATACAGTTGATTGGCTTCCTAGGGTGGTGGGTGTGTCAAAACCGCCTGCGGTGGCTAGATAAGAGCGTAAACCTGTCTTGGGGTAGGAGAGTTTGAGGGATTGGTTGTTTTTTAATAAAAAAGAAGACCATGTCGGAACAGGTTGACCCTCAATTGTAGCGTGCATGTCGGCTCCACAGAGAGCGAGCCAGGTGTCCTTTTGGGTGCTGAACTCGGTATTGCCAAATGTGATTTCGATGGTGGCGCAGCTGACTGGATTTCCTAACAAGCGATTCGCCCAGCAGTGAGCATGTAGGTCCAGCGGACCGCCCTGGCTGAGCCCGTGGTGGGCAACACCGAAACGGCCTAGGTCCTGTAGCTGCATCATCGGTGCGGCTCGTTCAATGATCAAGGCACTCACGGCAGCTTGCCTCCTTTCTGAATGAACGTTTTTTGGTCGATTGGCTCAAAGCGAACTTGCATGCCGTGACTCAGCGGTGAGATCGGATCAGACTGGATATCAAACAAGGGAAGCGGGCAGTTGCCAATGATCTGCCATCCGCCTGGGGATTCACGTGGATAGACAGCAGTTTGGGCTCCAGCAATGCCAACGCTGCCGGATGCCACCGACTGCCGAGGGGTGCTGTGTCGTTCTGCGCAGATACGTGGATCGAGTCCGGCTAGATATCCGAAACCCGGAGCGAACCCGATACTGCACACGGTGTATGTTGTGCCGCTGTGGATCGATATGAGCTCACTGAAAGTCATCTTTTTTTCCTCGGCTAGAGCTAATAAATCCGGCGCGACATCAGGGCTGTAGTAACAGGGAAGTGTGATCGTTTCCAAATTCAGCGTGTGGCCGCTGATATTAGAGTAAATGGCGTGTAAGCGCTCGCTAATGACCGTGGGGTCGACTTCCAGAGGATTGAATTCGATGTAGACTGACGTGGCGCACGGCACGGATTCGATGACACCTGTTAGTTCATTGCGTGCTGCCTCTGCAAGTGCGGCGATTTGTGGACAAAGCTCCGTATCCAGCTTCTCGCTCATGTCCATGATGAGTGAGTTTTCGGACAGGTGGCGGATGCGAGGATATGTCATGATTCTAACAATCAATAAGCTGCCTAATCTGTGGAGCCGCTTCGACAGAAGCTGGATGGTCACCATGCAGGCAGAGGGTGTCGATTTGGTATGGTGGGTCTTCCAGAAAAAGCTGAGCCTGTTTCACGATGAGATGCACGTCTTGATGAACAGCACCGGATTCGCTGCGCGAAAGTAATTGCCCATCCGGAGTGTAGGCACGGTCGGCGAATGCCTCATGATATAGTGCTATATCGAGTTGTTGCGCCAGTGCATGGTGTATAGGGAAATCTCCAGCAAGAAGCATCAGCGGGAGTTGATGTCGTTTAGCGGCTGTTAGGATGGCGTTGAATACCTCCAGATCGCTCATCATATCATTGTAGAGGGCTCCGTGTGGTTTGATATATTCGACCTTAGCCATCGATTGCAGCAGTTTCACCTGGCTACTTACTTGCTCGGTGATCTGATCGCTCGGCATCGCTACCGAAATACGACCAACATTTTCCTGATCCGGATATCCAGGGTGGGCACCAACCCGAACCCCGTGCTGCTGCATTAGCTCAACAGTTTCCTGCATATGCTCTGGATCAGACGCATGTGCTCCGCAGGCAATATTACACCAGTCAAGATATGGAACTAACGCCTTGTCGGTCCCTGTGCCTTCGCCAATGTCTGCGTTTAGAGTGATGGCTGGGGTAGGTTGTGTCCCAGCTTACGCTTGGGTCGAGGTGGTAACTGATGCTGGTGGCTTAGTTGAGCGCAACGAGTTGTTCGCGTGGTGGGGCGAATTTGGTAAGATCGATGCCTTGGACAGCGGTTTTGTACTCGTCGAGGCTAGGGGTCCTGCCGAGGATGGCGGAGAGGACGACGACGGGTGTAGAAGAAAGCAGTGATTCTCCCTTTTTACGCTTTGAGTCCTCAACGACTCGGCCCTGAAATAGACGCGTGGATGTAGCCATAACAGTATCGCCTTTTTCGGCTTTCTCCTGATTGCCCATACAAAGGTTACAGCCTGGGCGTTCGAGATACATCATGTTTTCGTATTCAGTACGCGCATTATTTTTGGGAGCGTCATCGTTGAATTCGAAACCAGAGTACTTTTGTAGCATGTCCCAGTCGCCTTCAATTTTGAGTTCATCGATGATGTTGTAGGTAGGGGCGGTGACAACGAGCGGAGCCTTAAAGGTAACTTCACCTTGTTGTGCTTCCAGATTTTTAAGCATTTTGGAAACTATTTTGAGGTCGCCTTTGTGAACCATGCAGGAACCAACGAAACCGAGATCGACTATTTTTTCTCCTTCATAATATGAGAGGGCGCGGATGACGTCGTGGGTGTATCGCTTGGATACGTCGTCGTTGTTGACGTCTGGGTCAGCGATCATAGGCTCGTTGATGATGTCGAGATCAACAACGACTTCGGCGTGGTATTTGGCATCGCTGTCTGGTGTCAGTGCGGGTTTATCACCCGAGCGGATTTCAGCAATGCGCTTGTTTGCGATATCGATGAGGCCTTGGAGAACTTGTGGTGTGTTGTCCATGCCTTTGTCGATCATGACTTGGATACGGCTTTTGGCGATCTCGAGAGATTCGATTAGGGTTTCATCCTGAGAGATACAGATCGACGCCTTAGCCTTCATTTCAGCCGTCCAGTCGGTGAAGGTGAATGCTTGGTCGGCAGGTAGGGTTCCGATATGGACCTCGATGACACGTCCTTGGAAGACGTTGTCGCCGCCAAATTGATCGAGCATCTGAGCTTGGGTGGAGTGAACGACATCACGGAAATCCATATGAGCTTTGAGTTCACCTTTGAAGGTGACTTTAACGGATTCTGGAATGGGCATGCTGGCCTCACCCGTGGCGAGAGCGAGGGCGACAGTTCCGGAGTCGGCACCAAAGGCAACACCTTTTGACATACGGGTATGGGAGTCGCCGCCGATAATGATAGACCAATCGTCTACGGTCAGATCGTTAAGAACCTTATGGATGACGTCGGTCATCGGGTGATACTTGCCTTCAGGATCACGGCCGGTGATGAGGCCGAAGTCATTCATGAATTTCATGAGTTTCGGAGTATTAGCCTGAGCTTTTTTATCCCAGACGGAAGCGGTGTGGCAGCCTGACTGGTAGGCGCCATCAACGATAGGGGAGATGACAGTAGCGGCCATGGCTTCAAGTTCCTGCATGGTCATGAGGCCGGTGGTGTCTTGGGAACCGACGATGTTGACCTCGGCGCGGACGTCTGAGCCGGCGTGTAGTGTGATGCCGGGAGTGGTGCCGACAGCATTTTTGTTAAAAATTTTCTCGACGGCTGTTAGGCCTTGTCCTTTGTGGGAGATTTCCTTGGACTGAGCATAGACGACGGGGGCTTCGATACCGAGAGTTTTGGCGGCGAAGGTTTGCAGTTTTTTTCCGAAAACGACGGCGTAAGAACCGCCGGCTTTCATGAATTCCATCTTCTGTGGGGTGAAGGCCTTGGAGATGTCTTTGAGTTCGGTGTCGCCTTGGTAGAGTTTTTTGTCTTTGGAATTGATGGTGAGCACGGTGCCTGTTTCTACGGAGTAGGTTTGCTCAAGAACGGCGTCGCCATTTTCGTCGAGGACGGTGTTGCCCTCGCCGTCTTTCTTTTTGCTCCAGTTTTGGAGGTCGAGACCTATACCGCCGGTGACGTCGACAGTGGTGAGGAAAATAGGCGAGATGCCATTGGTTCCCGCGACGATTGGGGCGATGTTTACGAAGGGCACGTATGGGCTGGCTTGGCGACCGGTCCAGAGGGCGACGTTGTTGACGCCGGACATGCGGGAGGATCCCACACCCATGGTTCCTTTTTCCGCGATGAGCATGACGCATTTATCGGGGTGGAGAGATTGGAGGGCCTTGATTTCCTGCTGGGCTTCTGGGCTGATGAGGCATTGGCCGTGGAGTTCGCGGTCGGCGCGAGAGTGGGCTTGGTTGCCGGGAGAGAGAAGATCAGTGGAAATATCTCCTGTGCCGGCGATGTAGGTGACAACCTTGATTTCTTCCTGAACGTCGGGAAGTTTGGTGAAGAATTCAGCTGCGGCGTAGCTTTCTAGCAGCTCTTTGGCGATCGAGTTTCCCGCTTTGTAGGCGTCACCGAGTCGTTGCATGTCGGCATCGTAGAGGAAGACCTGAGTTTTGAGGATTTTAGCGGCTTCTTCTGAAATGTCGGTATTGTCACCCAGGGCGAGGTCAATCAGGACGTCCATGGAGGTGCCACCTTTCATGTGAGAAAGTAACTCATAGGCGAAGGCGGGGGTGATTTCGTTGACGGTTATATTGCCGAGGATGATTTCTTTTAAGAAGTTCGCTTTTTCTCCTGCAGCGCTGGTTGTTCCAGGAAGAGTGTTATAAATGAGAAAATCAAGGGAGTCTTTTCTGTGTGAATGACTGGGGTCCTTAATCTGGCTAATGATTTCTGCCACAAGTCTGCCACAATCAATGGGGAGCGGGTGCAAGCCTTGAGTTTTGCGGTCTTCAATTTCTTGGATATAATTTTGGTAGAGGCTCATTGGTTTGTGAGGTGAGAAGAGAGATTTAGAAAATGAGAATGGAAATATTATGTTTGCTCAATAAAGCAAGAAACCTGCTGGGAAGGCAGGCGCTGAGAAGATAGAGGACGGTTGAGTAATGTCAAGACGGCAAAGCCCTGGTATGACAGGGGTTTTATGAGTGGTTACGGCGATCGCAGCTTGATTTCGTCTTTACTCCACACCAAATTGACCGATACGTTTTTTGAGTTTTCTGATTCATCATTGTTCCTGGTGGAAATGATAAAATCGGCTAGAATATTAGCAGTTTCGTTGGCTATAGATATGATGTTCAGCTCACTTATTTGGACAGAGCAGAATCCATATGTCAGACCGATGTGTAAGTGTGCCTCAACGAGTTGACTGTAGTTGTAATGGCTTTGGTAATCATCTAGCTTTATCGAACAGGATAAGTCTCTTGCCAGCAGAGCGCTTAAATTCTTGTTTTTGGAAATACGAGTAACTTTTCTGTCGCCTGCTTCGAGTGATAATGATCGTGCCAATTCGTTGGTCTTTCTGGTCAATAATTGCGTATCGCCATACCACCATACTAAAAATCCACAAACAATGGCGATCATAGGTATAGCAATAAGACTTATCTTTTTCATGTCATCGTCATGAGTGTAATATATGGGACACAACAATACTCACTGAGTAAATCCTACTGAGATGTCTTATTCTGTAGGCCTTTAATAACAAGATATACAATAACTGGCACAGTTTTACGCCTGAGCAACGCTTGACAAACCAGCGAGTGGTTTGCTGCAATAGTAACTTTGTGCAACACATTCATGATTGATGAAAGTGAAGTTAAGCTACAGTAGATGATGAGATTAAAAACTAATCAGCTCGACGTCGAAGATCAAAGTGGCGTTGGGAGGTATTACAGGTGGGTAGCCGTTGCTTCCATAGGCTAGCTCGTGAGGGATGATTAGTTTACGTTTCTCACCCTTGGTCATATCTGCAAAAGCCTCATCCCAGCCTTTGATTACCATGCTCATGCCGACTGGGAATACGAACGGCTGATTACGATCAACGGAGCTGTCAAATTTGGATCCATCCAATAGATATCCTGAGTAGTGAGCGGTCACAGATGTTCCCTTAGATGGTTTATCACCGCCATCACCTACTTCGGTGATTATATATTTAAGACCAGATTCGGTGGTTAGAGCGTTTGGGTATTTCTCGGTAACAATATCGTCAATCATGCTTTGACTTACATCATTCTCTAGATCAATACCAACACCATGTTGTTTGGCTAATTGTTGTATTTTTGCTGGTGCAAGTTTATCATCTTCATCTTTGATGATTGCTGCCATGCTGTTGTGAACATCAAAGTCTTGTTTGTACACAATAATACCTGGCACACTCTTTAATGCATCAAACAGTGCATCTTGGTTCTTTTGTTCAGTTGCATCGCAAAAATTAGGATTAACGCATACAAATTCTATTTCATATGCTTCAATGATGATCTCTTCAATAAGCATTACTTCTTACTGTTGCCCCAGTTGGCAGCTCCAACTTTGCGACACTTTGTTAAAGCACCACTTGCATATGCACTTGGCCATACTTTATAACGTGCTTTTACTTTACGATAGCAAGCATCTTTTTCGCCTGCCGCTTCATCAAACTGTGCTTCTGTCATCATTTCTGTTTCATCTAAATCTGTATGTGGGCCTTTGCCTTCTCCCATAACTTTTTTGCCTAGATCAGTTAGTGTGCCATCTT
>DPWT01000191.1:0-2127 GCA_003527555.1 Verrucomicrobiales bacterium
ATCGCCATACTCCTTAATGATTGAATCTGCCCGTATCGCGTCCATAGATCGTTATCATCATTGCCTCATCATATCTTGGCAAGTCAGAAGATGAGCCAAGATGCCAATGTTTGTGTTATGAGGATCACTACGCCTACTCCTCCAGAGAACCGTCACTAAAAAACCCTCAGGCAATCACCTGAGGGTTTTGAAATAATTGTAGCTCGTCAGTCGGCTAAAACTTGTAATCCAAGTAGAACTGGAACTGGCCACCTTCATCAGCCTCTTTGTCGTCAGATGGTGTGCCAAGTGGGATCGCATAGTCGATGGCTAAAGGGCCGAAGGGCAAGTTCAGACGCAGGCCAAAACCAGCGTCATGGTATATATCCGAACCAAAGCTCCATGAACTAGCATTGACCACACCTACATCGTAGAACAGGGCACCTCGAACACGCTCAATGAGTGGAAAGGTGTATTCGACAGATGCGAATGCTGAGGTATTACCACCAAGAACCTCGCCAGTTGCCGCGTCACGCGGCCCAACGTTACGGTTTTCAAAGCCCCGCAGTGAGTGTGGGCCACCAAGGTGCTGGCGATCAAAAATAGGCACAAACTTGCTGTCACCATGGGTATCCGCGACGTTAAAAGCCCCTTTGACATTGAGGATACTATCCCCCCAGAGTGACCAGTGCTTGGAACCAGAGCCGGATACAACAAAGACATCCACATCACCTCCAACTATGCCACCAGCAAAGCTGACCCCCAGGTCAATCTTATGACCCCTACGAGGCAGCTTGTTACTATCTCGGCTGTCATAGACGTAGTTTAGGCTGAGTGCGCTACGGACATAATCACCATCCTCACGATTAAACATGGACTCCGGCCCAGCGAGCGCAAGCGTTGCAGAATCAACTTCGATACCTATTTTTTCGATGCGATACTCACCTCGAAGATAGGAGCGTTTACCAAGCGGCTTGCGCAGTGAGAGCGCAAAGCCGTGCTGGCTCTGCTCATATTCGGAACTATAATATTGCGCATCACGATAGAAAAACTCCGTCCCTAGCGCGAGGCGCTGGCCCATAAACCATGGCTCTTGCCATGAGAGGCGAAAATCGGTGCGCTCGCTACCCAACTGGATACGCGTGTTAAATCGCTGACCTGCTCCGGTGAAGCGACCCCAGTTTGTGATATCGAAGTTTGTCTGCTCCAGATTGATATATCCTACGATGCTATCAACCGAGCTAAATCCTATACCAAAGCTAATTGATCCGGTCTTTTTCTCATTAACCAGAATATTGATGTCCCGGTATCCGGCTTGATCGCTAGGGGATGCTGTTGCCTGAACTTGATTGAAGTAGTTCATGTTCTGCAGACGCTTACGAGAGGTCTCCAGTTCCACAGTGTTCATATTATCGCCGGGTTTCAAGGGTAGCTCGCGGCGGATAACGCGGTCTTGCGTCTTGTCGTTACCCTCAATAGTGACACGCCCTACGAGATAGCGGCGTCCCTCAACAATCCGGTAAGTAATGGAAACTGATGTCGGGCTAATATTACGGATATCTGGAGTGACTGCCGCATCGGCATACCCGCGTGAACCATAATACTTACGGATCATGGTAATATCATCTCGCATCTTAGAAACTGCATAACCATCACCAGAATTCAAAGTCAGTGATGGCATAAGTTCAGATGCTTGAAAGACAGTCATTTTGCCAAAACCAACATTACCAACCGTGTATTTCGCCTCTTCTCGAATTGTAATGATAAGATCCACACGCCCGTCACCTACAGGAGCGCGTTGCAGTGTCGCTGATACGCGAAGGTAACCACGGTCACGGTAGTAATCCAAAACGTTGTCGAGGTCATTATCAAGCTTCTCAGGATCGATACGGCCTGACTTGGTAAGAAATGAAAAGAAACCCTTTTCATTGGTCTTCATTTCTTTCTCCAGCAGTTTGTCATCGTATGCCTCATTGCCTATGAAACGGATCTTGCGCACCTCAGCCAAAGCTCCCTCCTGAATCATAAACATAAGCTCGGCAGTACCGGCGACGTCTGGCGTCTTCTGAATCCGGTGACTTACACCAACATCAGCAAACCCAAACCCACGATAATGATCCTGGATATTACGGCGTGCGGATAAGATAG
>DPWT01000191.1:2393-12957 GCA_003527555.1 Verrucomicrobiales bacterium
ATCTCAGCAGTGAGGCTCACTCGAGCACCAGCAGGTTTTGCAAGCCAACGCACATCGTCCACAAGACCACTCTCATAAAGGCTGCGAACATCGTCATCGAGATTTGAGGCACTGTATTTCTGTCCAGCACGCACCCCCATAAAACCCCGCAGCTTCGCTTCATCTACAGTTTTGGTTCCCTTGAAACGTATCGTCACTGAAGAAATAGTTTTTCCTTCAAAATTTTGAGCTTTTGCCGTGATGATGGAACCTAACATTACGAACAATCCCGCAAATATTGTGATACATTGTGGGATACGATTAGAAATTATTTTGGACATGCGTGCTAATGGTGTGGGTTAAATAGTTACCCATGTCACTATCTAACATCTTTTCAGTCAAGGCGAATCCCAACTGTTTTGGTAGGCAACTTGGATTAGAATGATTACCTTTAACTACATAATTAGCGACTTTGAGATGATTATCTCAACGTAGCAGCGGATGCCCAGGCTTGGCTTTTGAGGTGAAAGGTGCACGCAAATAGGTCGGAGAGAGCGGGAGCTTGATAAGTGCATCACGACGAGTTGGGCTCAGATCTTGCCATGTATCGATCAGGTAATGCGCCTCTGGTCGCACGCGCTCAACGCTCTGTGACAAGGCATCACTGAGTTGAAATGACGCAGGATCATCAAAAGTGAACAAAGTTATATTCCCCGCTGATATCAGTTTTTTTTCGAACTCCTCATGATTCATCAATTCTACCGGTGCTGCCTCACCTACATCATTGATCTTGCTTATGTAATAGAGCCCTCGTCGAGCATCCCCCACTGCCATGGATGGTGCGATTTGCCGGGCAAAAAAGGTAGCCGCAAACGACCCCAAACCAACAGCAGGGCAATTGTGTGCAAGTGCCACTCCCTGTCCCACAGCAATTCCGATACGAGTACCACTATAACTGCCAGGCCCAGTGCCAACGATTACGAGGTCAAGTTTTAGCTCACCAAGTTCGCCTAATAAATTTTCTATGGCATTAAACACCATCGAGTTATGATTTCTATCGCTAGCGAACTGCTGCTTAAACACACAGCCACCATTCACCCATAGCGCCACACTTGCCTCCGGAACACAGGTTTCTATCGCTAAAATCGCCTTCACATGGTGAATTGTATTGTGAGAAAATAAATTACCAATGTCAGAATACAGAAAATATGACGTCCTAATGACATAATTCCACCAGCATTCATCCTTGCATGTCAGCTAGATACCGCTTATTTGACCGCACACGTGCCTATTATTTACTGCATACCTCTCTGTTAACTACTATTAAAAATACTGATTATGTCTGATTACGCCAAGGGACTCGAAGGAGTCGTCGCCAATGAATCGAGCCTCAGCAAGGTCGAAGGCCTGGAGGGAAAACTCTCCTACCTCGGCTATGATATAGATGACCTAGTCAACGGTTGCACCTTTGAAGAAGTCACCTACCTCTTGCACAACGGAAAACTGCCAAACCAATCTGAGCTTGATACCTTTTGTGTGAGCTTGCGCAGCCGACGCGAATTACCTCAGGGAGTAATCGATTTTCTGAAAACTGCCCCCAAAGACGCATTGCCAATGGACATTATCCGCACAGGTGTCTCGATGCTAGGCCTGACTGATAAGCGTGCAAAAATCGGCGAGCCCGATCATGAAGCCAACCGGGAAGTCGCTCTATCGATCGTGGCCCAGATACCCACTATCGTTGCATACTACCACCGCTCACGCCAAGGTCTTGATTTTCCTGAAGTTCGTAGCGACCTCTCCGAGGCTGCTCACTTTCTTTACCTAGTTAATGGTGAGGTTCCAAGTGATGCCGCGGCACGCACACTCGACATCGCCTACATTATTCATGCTGACCATGGCATGAATGCTTCCACATTTTCTTCGCGAGTCACAGTAGCCACTTTGAGCGATATTTACTCAGCAATTACTTCAGCTGTTGGCACCCTGAAGGGCCCATTGCACGGTGGAGCCAATGAGGGTGTGATCCACATGCTTGAGGAAATCGGCGAAGAAGACAAAGTAGATGCCTACGTCGAAGACTGTCTTGCCAACAAAAAGAAAATCATGGGTATCGGCCACCGCGTATACAAGGTACTCGATCCACGTGCGCCACATCTGCAAAAGATGGCAATCAAACTCACCGAGGAGCTGGGTGAACCGAAGTGGATTAATATGTCCAATCGTATTGCCGAGATCATGCGCGAGCGTAAGGGATTAAATGCAAACGTCGATTTCTACTCGGCTACCGTTTATTACTCACTGGGCATCCCAACCGATCTGTTTACTCCGATCTTTGCTATTGCTCGTGCTGCCGGCTGGACCGCGCAAGTGCTTGAGCAACTGCAAGACAACCGACTCTACCGCCCACTCACCAAATACGTGGGGCCTGCGGAAACTATGCCAGTGCCGCCGATCGAGAGCCGTTAGGTACAGCAAAAACTCAAACGTTCTCAAAAACCCTGCGGGTCATTTCCTGCAGGGTTTTTTTGTGGTATCCTCACTTGGGTTCGCAACTCAGACCTGCAGCCTTAGCTATTTAGGAATCATCATCCATTTCCTGAACATTCCCCTGCCCGAATGATGTCGTGCCATACTGCTGCTCAATCTCCAACCTACGCAATTCATTTTCAGCCATTACCTCTTGCAGATGTGCTGCCTGCGAATTCTGCTGCCAACCGTGGAACAGCCAGCAACCAGCGGCGAGCGATACCATCACCAGCAAAAAAATAACCCATGCCACTGCGCTCAATGCGTAGACCAAGGGTAACTCAATAAACCCATTCATCGCCATGACGCCTGATCCCATCACGGCAGAAAACCAGAACCAGGTCACGTTCTTATCCGCGCGATACATCATTAACATTACCACGCCTATCAGAGGTAAAAGCACAATACCCCATAGCGAAAAGAGCAAATAGAAAGGTGCCCATAGCAATGACCATAAAACCGTCACGCCCATTTCTAGAATAATCTCGCCCAAATCACCCCACGCTCCCGCCCAAACGGCACCCGCCACCTCTGCAAAATAATACGCAATCAACGCCGCGATACACCCCAGCCACAGCGTAGATACCAGTGCCAAGACACGCTTCAGCGTTTCCCAGCAACCGTCGCCGAGCGTATCACCGGGATCAAGTGGCAATCTCATACACACATTTATTCAAGCCTATCCTTGTAACGCACGAAAATTCCGCTCAAATAACGCATCACAATGGTGCTCTACACAGCTTGCTTGCAAAATCGCCATTGTTAATAAATAGTCGGAATTGACAAATTATTGATATTACCAACCAACTTCAATAGAACCATAATAATAAATGTAATTAAACCCCCTCGCGCATTTTTTACGCACAACTTAAAAACCTCACCATGAGCACAAAACCTAACAACAATCTCACACGTCTCTCAATCATGATGTTCCTCCAGTTTTTTGCATGGGGAGCATGGTTTGCCACACTTGCATTGGCAATGGGAAACAATGATCTCGGCGCATCCATCGGTGGAGCTTACGAAAGCGCACCCATCGCAGCCATTTTATCACCACTATTTTTGGGGCTCATCGCTGACCGATTATTCGCATCGGAAAAAGTCATGGGTCTACTGATGCTCATCGGTGGCGGCATCATGTGCGCGATCGCAGTGATCGCTCCGCAAGGTGCTGATAAAGGCCCGTTAATTGTCAATCTGATGATTGCCTACATGCTCTGTTACATGCCTACTCTTGGGCTTGGTAATACCATTACCTTCACCCACCTCAAGCAAGAGCAATTCCCAAAGGCACGAGTTTGGGGGACCATCGGCTGGATTGTTGCAGGGCTTGGCCTAGGTGCTGTTGGCTGGTCTGATTCACTAAATATTTTCTGGCTAGGAGCTGCATCCAGTATCGCTTTAGGCGCTTATTGCTTCACTCTTCCCAATACTCCTCCGCCCGCCAAAGGCAAACCAATTGATATTGGATCACTCCTCATGGTAGACGCCTTAAAGCTTCTAAAAAATCCAGCCTTTCTTGTCTTTGCTGTTTGTTCCACCCTAATCTGTATTCCTCTTGCCTATTACTACGGACAAACATCAGCTTTTTTAGGCGCGGCAGGATTCAACGAAGCCGGTGCCGCAATGACTCTCGGACAGATGTCCGAAATTGTCTTCATGGTTCTCATCCCGTTTTTCTTCCGCAAACTCGGCGTCAAAATGATGTTACTCATCGGCATGGCATGCTGGGTCGCTCGTTATGCCCTGTTTGCCTTTGGGGCACCTGACCAAATCATGTGGATGCTTCTCTTGGGTGTAGCACTGCATGGCATCTGCTACGACTTCTTTTTCGTAACTGGATTTATCTATACAGATAAAAAAGCCCCAGCAGAGATTCGTGGCCAAGCACAGTCGCTTCTGGTTTTTCTGACTCAAGGGATTGGAATGTTCTTCGGTTTCCGTATGGCATTTGGAGGTAACTGGCCATTCACCGATAAAGCGCTTCCCAACACCTATGCGGAATACGGCGCCGCCCCAGCCGGCCATGGTCCACTAATGGAAAACATCAAAGCCTCCAGCGAAAATACACACACAAGCTTCTGGGATAGCTTGATAGGTATGTTCGGCCAAGGCTACGCCAATGCTGTCGACTCCGAGCTTGTCACCAAGGCGATGACCGACTGGAAACAATATTGGCTTTTCCCCGCCGGCATGGCTGCCGTCATCTTCATCATTTTTGCCGTCTTCTTCTGGGACAAAGTTGACCACGATGTCGATGCCGAGGAAGTTGACGAGGCTGCCTCCCCGGATAGCGAGAGTACTGTGTAATTTCCCGAAATATCAGCAAACTCATTCACGTAATTGAATCCATGAACCAATCTGATTCCAGCGCAGCTGGCCAGCCACTGACATCACGCCGAACCGCACTGAAGGGTCTCGCTGCGATGGCAACCGTGCAGATACTCCCGAGCTACATCGCACTAGGCGGGCCTAAAGCCCCCAGCAACCAACTCACTAAAGGCATTATCGGCTGTGGAGGAATTTCCCGCTCACACCTCGGCATGCCCGGTAAGCTGTTGGCGCTTTGCGATGTCGACAGCAAACGTCTCAGCGCCCGCCAAGCCGAGGCCAAGAAGCGAGGTGATGGTGACGTCGAAGGATACTCCGATTTCCGCGAGCTCATCGCCCGCAAGGACATCGACATCGTACACGTAGCAACCCCACCACACTGGCATGCCATCCAAGCAATCGCTGCGGTCAAAGCAGGTAAAGATGTATGGTGTGAAAAACCAATGTCCCGCACCATCGGCGAAGGTCAGGCGATGGTGAAAGCCGTTACCGAACATGAAAAAATCTTCCGCATCAACACATGGTTCCGATTCCAATCTCGTTACTACGGCCTGAGCCGTCCAGCATCAGAGGCATGGAAAGTGGTGCACCACAAGCTTCTTGGCGACGGACCATACACCTTTAATTTAGGCACGGCATTTGTTGGCAACTGGAAGCTTGGTCAATGGTCGGGCAAGACTAACCTCAAAGAGCAAGAAATCCCCAAGCACCTCGACTACAATATGTGGCTCGGGCCAGCACCGATGAAGCCCTACAACGCTCACCGTGTCCATGGCTCGTTCCGTGGCTACTGGGACTATGATGGCGGCGGACTTGGCGACATGGGTCAGCACTACCTGGATCCCTGCCAATTCGTTCTCGGAAAAGACAACGAAAGCCCAGTGAGTGTTGAGGTTGATACACAAAAACAGCACCACGATGCCGTATTACCATGGCGCCGTATCGAACTCGTCTATGCCGATGGCACCAAGATCATTCTTAACGCAGAGAACAAGCCTGAAGAACCGATTATAACCGGCCCCAAAGGCAGCATCTACCGCCACTTCAGAACCAAGGACGTGCCCGATCTTGATAAAAAACTCAAAGAGCTCCCTGGACCACCGCCAGTCATCACCGACTTCCATCAGGCCGTGCGCGAGCGCAAAAAGTTTGCCCTCAACGAACAAAATGGTTTCCGATCATCGACCATCATCAACATTGCCAAAGCCGCACTTCGCCTCGGCAAGCCACTGAAGTTTGATTCTGACAAACTCCAGTTTATCGACGACATCGAGGCTAACAAGCTGATCAACCAGCCAATGCGCGGACCGTGGAAGATCTAATTTAACATTTTCCATTTAGCATTTAACATTTATAAGCAGCTGCCCCGAGAAATCTCGGGGCAGTTTTTGCATCCTCATCAAATCACCCAATCATCGAATCACCATGACTAAAATCCTCTGCGCCGGCGCCGGCAATATGGGCCGTTCACACGCCCTCGCATATCACAACATCCCTGAGTTTGAAATTGCCGGTATCTGCACCCGCTCCGCAGGCTCACGTGAAAAACTCAACGACGAGTTAGGCGGCGGCTATGCTCTCTTCGATGACTACTACAAGGCGCTCGAGGAGACC
Source organism: Verrucomicrobiales bacterium (assembly GCA_003527555.1). Lineage (GTDB taxonomy): Bacteria > Verrucomicrobiota > Verrucomicrobiia > Verrucomicrobiales > Akkermansiaceae > Oceaniferula. The sequence continues at coordinate 8,847 of DPWT01000191.1, forward strand.
CAACCCGACGCCGTTTCCATCTCAACCTATCCCGATACCCACGCGCCCTACGCCATCGCTGCCCTCGAAGCAGGCTGTGATGTGTTTATCGAAAAACCTCTAGCAGAAACCGTCGAGGAGGCGGAAAATATTGTCGAAGCTGCCAAGAAAAACGGTCGCAAACTCGTCATCGGCTACATCCTACGTCACCACCCGAGCTGGCAAAAATTCATCGAGATGTCCCACGATCTCGGCAAGCCACTAGTGATGCGCATGAACCTGAACCAGCAATCGTCCGGAGATAACTGGGAAACCCACAGAAATCTCATGTCATCGATCTCTCCGATCGTCGATTGCGGTGTGCACTACGTCGATGTCATGTGCCAGATGACCCGCTCAAAGCCCGTCCGCGTCTCCGGGCTCGGCGCCCGCCTCTCGGATGAACTTCCCGAAGGAAAAATCAACTACGGTCACCTACAAGTCACTTTCGAGGACGGCTCCGTCGGCTGGTATGAAGCCGGTTGGGGACCGATGATGTCCGAAACGGCATTCTTCGTCAAAGACGTCGTTGGCCCCAAAGGCTGCGTCACTATCGAAGCTAAAGAAGCTGCCGGCGCAGGTGCTTCCGATGATGTTGATGCCCACACCAAAACCAACACCCTGCGACGTCACTTCTCCGAACTTGATGAGCACAACCAGTTCGTTAAACAAGACGAATGGACTGAAACCGGCGACGAACCTGACCATGATGAACTCTGCCACCGCGAACAGGTGTTTTTCCTTGATGCCATTCAGAACGACACCGACCTAACAGATCACATGAACGACGCGATCAACTCGATGAAAATCGTGGCAGCAGCCGACAAGTCATTCCGCACGGGTGAAATGGTGACGCTTTAGTTGATCTCATTCGGTGGCAGTAACAGAGATTTTTAGGCTCTTTGCCAACCACTTACGCAGTTCCGCACGCGCCCGAGAAGGGCGCAGGGTCCACGCATCACTGTGATTGCGGAACCCAGTTCCTATGAACGTAAATTGACCCTTTACTCCGGTTTTTTTTAGATAGGCTGCGGTGCCATTCGCATTGGCGCCTTCACCACAAATGAACTGCGGCCGCTCACCCAATCGCTTTAATCTTATCAGCGCCGAAGTACGGTCCGCACCAGGATACGGCCATCCTGTGATCACACCATCGTAGTGGCTGTAGGGGATAAAAGCTGACCAGAGTTTGGCAATTTCGTCATCGTGCAGTCCTATGAAATTGCAAGCGATTGCACCGCGTGAAAATCCAGCCAGCACCACGCGTTTAGAATCGCCACCATAATTTTGGCACACCCACATCACGGCTGCCTTACAATAATTGATCGTCGGTTTCGGATTGTGGTCCGGCTTACTCCCCCACCAACGCGTAACATTGGCTGTTCCAGCACTATTAAGATATGGTAGGCAAAGCCATATATATCCCTTCCCGCCGGAAATCCCATATCCCAACCGACTCCCTTCGACGTGCCCCGTGCTAACATCGCCAAACTTGTTTCGATAAGGCCCGTTGCCAGCAAACTCAACAATGACCGGATACTTGCCACTCGGTTTCCAATTGGTGGGTAGATAAAGCACGTGATAAACGTCCGTCTTCTCATAAATCGGCAATGTCTGCTTCACACGTAACCCAGCAGAAGGTTTTCCGGCCGTCAGCACTGGGACCTTCAGATCCGGCGGCACAGTCGATATATCAACGTTCTGCGCACTCAAATTTCCAGCCAACAGAAACAAGACTATGATGGTTTTTTGCACCAAGACAGCATGAAGAAGATACCCCTGAAGCGCGAGAATAAACACCATGTAAAGAGAAACACATACACCAACTTTTTATAGAAAAATGAGTTCGTTTTTAACGTATACTTATCTTCGTGCGGCAATTTGTTATTATTCTTTTTATTACGGGGCTCTCAATAGTCTCCGATAAATTAGCGGCTGCAGATTTTGCAGCCAAGGGGAAAGTCATCTACAAGGAACACTGCATTTCATGCCATGGAGAGAATGGTGAGGGGGTAGCTGATGAATATGATGAGGCATTAGTCGGCACCAGTAGTATCGAAAAACTCACCCGGATAATCCATAAGACAATGCCTGAAGATGACGATGAACTTGTCATCGATGAGGATGCCAAAGCCGTTGCACAATATATTTATCACGCATTTTATTCTCCTGAGGCACAGGCAAAAATAAAACCCGTTCGCAAAGCACTACTCCGCCGGACCCAACACCAACACCGAAACTCCATCGCAGATTTGGTTACCTCGTTCAGAGGTCACTCCCCCATTCCCAAACAACACGGCCTCACCACAAATTACTTCAATGCGGAAAAAATGAATAAGCAGAAGCAAAAACTGCTAACACGTATCGAACCAACACCCTCATTCAATCTTGCAAATAATCACGGCGTTAAAAAAATTAACCCAAAAGCATTTTCTATCCACTGGCAGGGGGCCTTGCTGCCACCAGAAACCGGCACATACCATTTCCGCATCACCACACCCAACGGAGCACGATTTTTCCTTAACACCTATGACAAAAAAAAGACCGCGTTGATTGACGCGTGGGTATCTTCAAAAAATACAATGCGTATTAGCGTGGAAAGCACTTTCCTCATCGGCGGTCATGCCATTCCCATGATGATCGAATACACCTCTTTCCAAGAAAAAAAATCATCAATTCTGATCGAGTGGAAACCACCGCACGGCATCTGGGAAAAAATTCCACAACGCTTCCTCGCTCCCATCAATGCAAAAGAAGTTGCCATCATCAACACGCCCTTTCCTGCTGATGATGCTTCACTCGGCTACGAGCGGGGCTCTACGATTTCCAAGCAATGGAGTGTGGCCTCTGCAAACGCAGCAATCCAAGCAAGCTCTATTATCCTCAACCATCTTGATCAACTCGCTAAAACAAACCCCAAAGATAAACAAAGGACCATCAAGTTGTCCAAGTTTTGCGAGCAATTCACCGCGCGCGCCCACGGCCGACCACTCACCGCTGACCAAAAACAAAAAATTCATAAGTTATTCATGCAACACGGACCAGAGGGCGCCACACAACGCTGCCTCATGCTCGCGCTAACTTCTCCGTATTTTCTCTATCCAGAATTAAGCCATCGCACCGATGGTAGTCAATCGAAGCATGACGCATGGGCAATTGCCACTCACCTCGCACTCACTATATGGGATTCCGTTCCCGATAACCAACTCAGACAAGCCGCGTCAAAAGGACACTTGGTAAATCCTCAGCAAGTCAGCGCACAGGCTCAACGCATGCTCAAAGATCCACGCGCCCATCACAAGCTGCGGCGCTTTTTCCATGAGTGGCTCAACCTAAGCGAGAAAGAGGACCTGCGAAAAGATCCAAAGCTTTTCCCAGGATTTAATGCCCGCTTGATTGCCGATTTGCGCAGTTCGTTAAACTTATTTGTCGCAGACGTCTTGTGGTCTGATAACTCCGACTACCGCAAACTGTTCCTTACTCAAGAAGTCCACATGAATCCGCGCATCGCCGCATTCTACAAGACCAAGCTACCCGAACATTTAAAAAACGAGCAATTTGCCCCTGTTGTCACACCGGATCATCACCGCGCCGGAATCCTCACACACCCGTATGTATTGAGTGCCTTCTCCTACCACAAGCAAACCTCACCGATCCATCGAGGTGTTTACCTCAGCCGTAATGTGTTAGGGCGCTTCCTTAAACCACCACCAAAAGCGACTGAATTCAAAGACTCAGACTTCAAACCGCATCAAACAATGCGTGAAAAGGTCACCGAACTCACCAAGGATCATTCTTGCATGGCCTGTCATGAGATTATCAATCCGATTGGGTTCAGTCTGGAAAACTACGATGCTGTAGGCCGTTTTCGTACCCGCGAAAAAAACAAGCCCATCAACACGGAGAGTGATTACATCACCGACGATGATAGAAAAGTTCGTATCAAAGGGGCACAAGATCTGGCGCGACTCGCCGTCGAATCCCCCGGCGCACACCGCGCCTTTATCAAGCATCTGTTTCACCATCTCATCCAGCAGCCCGTTCCTGCTTACGGCTACAGCACCATGGACCGCTTGCACGAATCGTTCAAAAC
>DPWT01000199.1 GCA_003527555.1 Verrucomicrobiales bacterium
GTCGAACATACGACAATCTTCCGTGGTCGTGTACGAGCGAGGATTTTTAGTATCGACTCCTTAAGCGTCGTGCCACTAACAATTGAATAGTCCAGCACAACAAGTGCATCATTTTCCTTCACCAATCCATAGGTGATATCATAAACGTGGGAAACAAGCTGCGCTCTACCCTTTTCCTGGGAAATGAACGTGCGCATCTTGATGTCCTTATGCACGGCCTTCTCGCCACGCGGCCAGTTACGCATGACCAGATTATCAAGCAACTCATCTGAAAGGTCTCCTTTCTTACAAGCATCCATGATCTCTGCCCGCACCTGCTGACGTCGTAACATACGCAGCCCATCGAGAAATCCGTAGTAAGCAGTTTCCGCCGTATTGGGTATAAAAGCAAAAACAGCATTTTCGAAATTCCCATCAATCGATTCACAAACCTGATCCACAAGAGAAGCCCCCATCGCTTTACGTTCACGGTAAATCGAAGGATCATTGCCTCGAGAAAAATAGATTCGCTCAAAAGAGCAAGGCGTCTTGGGTCTCTCATCATGAAACCTAACAGTTTTCTGGCTGCCGTCACGGCGAACAATAGACACATGACCTGGCTCGAGCTCCTCAACAGCCTCTTTGTCCGCCTCAAACACCGTCATGAGAGGCACACGTTCGGAAGCAAAGGCAATCACTTCATCATCCTGATAGACATGGCACGGCCGAATACCCCGCGGGTCTCGCATCACGAACATATCACCGTTTCCGACCACACCAGCAATGGCATATCCTCCATCCCATGATTCACCAGATTTTCGGACCACCTCAGGAAGATCCATCTGCTGCGAAATCAAAGATGGTATTTCCAGACCATCAATCCCCTGCTCTTTAAGTTTGTGATAAAGATCGGTATGATGCTCATCGAGATGAAATCCAACCTCTTCTAAAACGGTCTGGGTGTCAGTACCAAAAACAGGGTGCTGTCCACGATCCATCATTTTTTTGTTCAACGCGCCTGTGTTAGTCATGTTGAAATTTCCCATCACCATGAGCGTACGTGTAGGCCAATTCGAGCGCCGCAAATAGGGATGGCATGAGCCAGAGTCAAATTCACCAGATGTGCCATAGCGCAGGTGACCCATAAGCACCTCACCCCCGAAGTCGAATTTTCTTTTTACCGCATCAGGATCTTCGGGATCCAGAATTCCTTTACGCACCATCCGATTGAAGCTCTTAAGTTCCTTGCGGAAGACATACCCCATTGAATCTTTTTTGGCATCTCTGCGCCGGAAGATGTATGGTTGTCCAAGCGGCATTTCAAGCTTCACACAACCGATTCCGATTCCGTCTTGTCCACGGTTATGCTGCTTTTCCATAAGCAGGAACAACTTGTTCAGGCCCCACAATGCAGTACCATACTTGTCCTTATAGTATGAGAGTGGCTTACGCAGCCGCACGACCGCTATGCCGCATTCGTGTTTGATAGGATCGCTCATTGTGGTGACTAAGTTGGTATTTGAAATTTAATACTTAGAACTTAATCCTCCATACTCACTCGCACGCTTTCACCGTCGGTGATGGATCCTATTTTCACTCCACCCGGCCCCGCTGCCAATATTTTGTCGGCTTCGTCGGGAGAAACAATCACCACCCAGCCGAATCCCATATTGAAAGTGTGAAATTTGTCTTCCGCATCCACATATTCAAAAATTTTCTGCATCGCCACGTTGTTCCAATTAGGAATTAATACATCCGCACCATGATTAGGAAGCAGCCGCTCCAGATTTTCAGGAAGCCCACCACCCGTAATGTGTGCCATCGCCTTCGGTTTCACTCCAGTGGCTTTAATATCATTAACCACATCATGATAAAGCCTTGTGGGTGCTAGCAGGCTGACAATTTCTTCCTTGGAAAAGGCATCACCATGTTCAGCAAGAACACGGCGGATCAGGCTCCAACCGTTCGCGTGTGGGCCGTCCGACCGATAACCGATGAGCACATCGCCCGTCGCAATTGTCGTCGGGTCAATCAGATCCGGTTTCTCACAGCAACCAATGCAGAACCCTGAGAGCTCAATCACATCCTCTGGCACGATACCCGGCATCTCTGCAGTCTCACCACCAGCTAAGATACAGCCACAGTCTTCAAGGTAATCACACATGCCAGCAATTAGCCGCGTGATCAATGGCTTATCCAATGCAGCGATGCCAATGTAATCAAGAAACATCAGCGGATCACCTCCCGTGGTCAGAATGTCGTTCACGCTCATGGCGATCAGATCCTTACCCGCGGCCTCTAACTGATCGTGTTCTAATAAAATTTCAAGTTTGGTCCCCACACCATCACATCCGGTAACGATGACGGGTTCTTTCCAATCGCTTAGATCATAAGCCGCGGCAAAAAGCCCAAACGCGCCATAGAGCTTACGATGATTTTGCGTTCTGCGCACGTGGGTCCCAATGTCCCCGACAAGGGCGGCGGCTTCCCTAGTATCAACGCCCGATTCCTTATAGGTGAGTTTTCCCGACATAGCTCGTGAGGCAGGTGTTTTAACACCCCATCCACACGTGGCAATGGTTTTTTACTCGATAGGCCATAATGATGAATTTATTTCACAACATCTAGTGTTGGTGACGGTTAATTATTGAGCTATCGTACTTATAAATAAACAACAGCTGAATTAAAGCTGAACAACACCGATTTGCATGGAAAAGGACACCTCACCAACTCACTTCGTTGCGCCCACTGTGGAGGCATTGGCCCCACACTTCCCTGCCTATGAAGTTGAACATTTCATTGCCCAAGGAGGTATGGGTGCTGTCTACCAAGCGAAACAGATATCGCTCGACCGGCAAGTAGCGATCAAGATTCTTCCACGCGAGTTTGGTCAGGACGAAACATTCCGCGCATCGTTTGAGGCTGAAGCCAAGGCGATGGCAAAGCTGAACGACCCCAACCTAATCAGCGTCTATGACTTTGGTGAGGTAGACGGAATGCTTTTCCTCATTATGGAGTATGTGAACGGAAAGTCGCTTTACCACTCCTCGCACGGACAAGCCATCGATCCATCACAGGCTGCGGAAATCGTTGGCGCTATTTGCAAGGGGCTCGATCACGCCCACTCCGCTGGCATCCTTCACCGAGACGTCAAACCAGCCAACATTTTGCTTACACCTGAAGCAGTGCCTAAAATTGGCGATTTTGGGCTCGCGAAGCCAATGGATGAGGCAGCAAGCCCAGACGAGGTAGTATACGGCACCCCCGGATACACTGCCCCAGAGATCATCAACAGGCATTTGGTAGATCGCCGCGCTGATATCTTTTCGGTCGGAGTTATTCTGCATGAGCTTCTCACGGGCTCACTGCCAGATGAAGCAAGAACGCCGCCATCCACATTAGCCGGCACACCGATTGGCTTTGACTCAGTAATTAATCGTAGCACCAATCCTAATCCAGAGATGCGATATGGCACCGCTGTGGAATTAGCCAACGCTATCGAATCCGCAGTCAAAACAAATCCTGCAGCCGCCCTTAATCTGTCTACGGCACCCGCTATTCATCGCTCACCAATCGTTACCCACACCGTAAAAAAATCCAAAACAGGCCCCATTTTCGCTGCGGCCCTTGCTTTGGTAGTTTTCGTAGTCGCCGCTGTAGCCTTTTCATTCAAAGACAAATCCTCGGCTAACGAGCCTGTAAACAAACCTACGGTTACATCCGACAAGACACCGAGGCCTGACACCGCGCGCCCTGTCGCTCCGATTCCAGCAAAACCCAAAGAAATAGAGAAACCAATCGTCACCAAAAAGCCCAAGGAGAGCGTCTGGCAGGCCCTCGCACGGCTACGAGCTAAACTCGCGTCAGGAAACAGGGACGAGTTCCCCACTCAAGCTGTCGAACACGAGGGAGATCACCTCATGCTAGTTGAACAAAAAATGACTTGGTCAGAGGCACAAAAGTTCGCTGCCGAATATGGTGCACATCTGGCTGTCCTGCCAACCCGAGAGACACGTAAAAAACTCGCACAAACACTCGGGATCACAGCACCCGCATGGCTGGCCGCCGGCATGGCAGCACGTGACCAATGGCAGTGGATGGACACCTCCATATGGGAAACACCAAGTATTCCCAAGCCAGCCACTACCAGCGATCGTGCCATACTAATAAACTCAGGCGGTAACCTCGTGGCACGCGCGCCCAACACCAAACACGCCTTTATCCTGCATTGGCGAAAAGACGCATCAAACCCATGCACTCTGGACGAACAGCTTAAACGCACATCCCAAAGCATTAAATCTTCCGGCATCGACAAAGCCACCTACCCAGTCGGCACGCGCACATTCAGAAAATCTCATTTCCTTCTCATCAAAAAATCTCTCAGCTGGGATGACGCGCGTCAGTTTGCCAAATCACAAAGCGCTCACCTAGCTGTGCCCTCCACACCCGATGAACAGCAATGGCTCACGCAAAAATACACAGGAAAAGATATCACTGCATGGCTCGGCGGCTACCTGATAAATGAAAATTCCCCATGGCGTTGGATCACCAATGAAGCTTTCTCACCACATGGATGGAAACCCAGCGAACCAAGTTCAGATATCTCACGAAACCGTATTCTCATGAGCGCCAAAAATTCCAGGGCGAATGCCACCTGGACCAGTAGCGTGGGGGAAGAGGGTGACGCCACCCATGTTTTGTTAGAATGGAGTATACCCACGAAAACGATAACCAACAGGACCAACTTCGACCTAGATAAATGGCTCACAGCAGTAAATCGCAAAATTGCTGATCGCATTAGCCCTCTGATCGAAACATACAAAAAAGAACGAGAAAAAGAGATTGATAAATATGTGCGCGATATGAAGCGAGCAGCTAAAAAAGTCGAAATTCCAGAGCTTGGCCGTCGTGGCAGGGGTAGATTTTCAGAATATATCGAAAACCTAGTGGATGATTCCATGGACGAGGTCAAAAATGCTGGTGAAATAACTGCAAATATCCCTGATAGAGCACCTAAAGAATTCCACAAACTTAACAGACAAGCCAGAAAGTCTATTGCAGCCATAGACAATGATCATCAGGAAGAAATGAAAAAACAGCTAGATTTCTATACGAATGGTTTACTCAAAAAAGCCCTGAATCTTGAAAATGATGGTTACACTAGGCAGTCATCATCACTCAGAGAGTTAGTTGACAATATAGGCGATGATACAGCCTCATTTAAGGCCAAAATTGGACTTTGACTATTGCTTTAACTATTGAATACCATTGCGTGGATGAATAGAGTAATCAGTTGTATTGCCGCTGCTCTCTCCCTCGCCTTCATTAGTGGCATAGAAGCAGCAAAAAATCCTAACATCGTATTTATCCTGAGTGATGACCAGGCATGGACAGACTACGGCTTCATGGGGCACAGAAGCATCCATACACCCCACCTCGACAAATTAGCTGCTCGTAGTCTTGTGTTCACACGAGGCTACGTCGCATCCCCCCTCTGTCGGCCATCGCTAGCGACAATGGTAACCGGATTGTATCCCTTCCAGCATGGAATCACGGGCAACGACGTTGATGGCCCCAACAAACGTGCCGAACTAGACCTCCCGCTGCGCAAGTCGTTTCACAAACACCCATCATTCATTAAGCTACTGACCTCGAACGGATACCTCGCACACCAATCGGGCAAGTGGTGGGAAGGATCGTGGAAAGATGGTGGATTCACCCACGGAATGACGCATGGCGACCCAAAACGAGGAGGCAGGCATGGCGATGTGGGGTTAAGAATTGGACGCACGTCAATGAAACCAATCACAAATTTCATCGATGAGGCTACCAAACAGAGAAAACCATTTCTTCTGTGGTATGCACCATTCCTTCCCCACACACCCCACAATCCTCCAGAACGTTTACTAAAGAAATACACCCAACTCGGGCGCGCCACGGACGTCGCTAAATACTATGCAATGTGTGAATGGTTCGACGAAACATGCGGAGAATTGCTCGGATATATCGATAAGAAAAAACTCATGGATAATACCGTGGTCATTTACATCTGCGATAACGGCTGGGTAGCAAAAAGTCAGAACGCGGACGACCCTAACCAAAAACTTTGGAAAGGATATGCGCTACGCTCAAAAGGATCGCCCTACGAAAACGGCATCCGCACGCCTATCATGGTTTCATGGCCAGGGCGAGTGGCTCCGTCTCGCTCGCCGCATTTAGCTCACGCAATCGACCTTTTCCCTACCATCGCAGCCGCAGCTGAATTGAAAGCCCCAGACAGACTAACAGGAATTAACCTGCTCGATAAAAACTCCCTAGAGTCTCGCAAAGCCGTTTATGGAGTTACGAACTCAATCTACAACATGACTCCAAACAAACCCGACAGCACCTTGCAATACCTATGGTGTGTCGAGAGTGATTGGAAGCTCCTCCTGCGCTTCAAGGGTGAAGACACGACAAAATATAAAAATACCCACATCTGGGATAAGGCCCCCATCCGACTCTATAATCTGAAAAATGATCCTCACGAACACATCAATGTAGCTGATAAACACCCAGAAATAGTGAGTCGACTCAGAAAAATGATAACCGCGTGGCATCAAGTCAAACAGAGATGATTACCCGTTCCGCATTATAAGCTTTCAAAATAGCGAACCTACACTTGCTTGATGAGTGGGCATCGCGATGATGCCGCAGTGCAAGAGTCCAACAAAGGAACATTAGCGGCGATCTGCGCCTTCTCGTTGTGGGGAGCACTCCCCGTTTTTTGGAAGTTGCTCGAGGACATCCCGGTAATGGAAACAACTGCCCACCGGGTGGTTTGGACGCTCGCCCTTCTCTTAACGTTTCTCTCATGCAATGGCAGAACCAACAAGATAACCGGCGCTCTCCAATCTCCACGCACAGTGCTCACTCACGCACTCGCGGCGCTGTGCCTGACAAGCAACTGGTTGATCTATGTATGGGCAACATTTAACGACCGAATCCTCGAAGGCGCCCTCGGTTATTACATCAACCCATTTATCTATATCCTGTTAGGATGTATGTTCTTAGGTGAAAAACACAGCCGCATGCAAATGGTTGCCATTGCGGTGGCAGCTGCCGGTGTCGCCTTACAATTTCCTGCGGTGAAAGGCGTTCCATGGGCGGCGCTTGGATTGGCGATATCATTCGCCGGATACGGTATGATTCGAAAGAAATCGCCGTTAGGATCATTCGATGGACTGACGCTGGAAATGGGCATCATTTTCCCATTCGCACTAATCTATCTATGTTTGATAAATCCGCATGATAGTGCCTTCGGTAGTAACTCAAATGCAACGTGGCTACTCGTCGCAACCGCAGCAGCCACAGCAACACCCCTACTCTTCTTTGCACGCGGGGCAAAATCCATCAGCCTATCACTCCTCGGAATCCTTCAATTTATTGGCCCCACCGGTCAATTATTAATCGGTTGGCTTGTTTACAACGAACCAATGCCGCTGTTGCGACTGCTGTCATTCACTCTAATCTGGGTTGCCGTAATCATCTACATCATAACCATTAAACATCATGCCCTTAAAAAATAGCCTTTCTACAACAAAACTTTATCATAATCTCCAGTAACCATAATCACTCAAACTGCATGTCTAATATACTTTATCCTAACTTCACTCGCTCGGTAACTCTGTGCGTTTTATTTTTAACTATGTCTTCAATCAGCCACGCCAATCCCGTTCCAGAAAGTCCGTCGTGGCTCACATACCCGGGCGGAGAGGGTCTAGGAAAAGGAAAACATATCGTGCTTATCGCTGCTGAACAGGAATACCGCAGTGAACAAGCCATGCCCATGATGGCAAAAATACTTAGCAAGCACCATGGTTTCGACTGCACAGTCCTCTTCGCCGTTAATGAAGAAGGCAAGGTCGACCCAACCATGCCCGTCTATCCAAAAAAAGGTGAGGAAAATAAATTCAAAACGCACAACATTCCCGGCACCGAGCATCTCGCCAAGGCAGACCTCGTCATCTTCCTGCACCGACTCCTCACCCTGCCAGACGATCAACTCAAAAATATCGTCAGCTACCTCGACTCCGGTAAACCCATCATCGCCCTGCGAACCGCCAACCACGGGTTCCGCGGACGCATCCCCTACCACATAAACGGGAAACATGTCCGTTTCGGTCAAGACCTCCTCGGTGGCACCTTCATGAAACACCACGGCGGATGGCACCGCGAAGCCACACGCGGCGTCATTGAACCCAAAAACAAAGACCACGTCATCCTCAAAGGCGTCAAAGACATCTTCGGCCCGTCCGACGTCTACCGCACCTACAAAGAAGGCGAAAGCCTGCCCGCCGATTGCACCAATCTCGTCTGGGGACAGCCTCTGGTAAACCTTGAAAAGAACGCTAAACCCAATACCAAAAAAGAACCACTTCCCGTAGCATGGGTCAAAAACTGGAAAACAACCACCGGTAAAAATGCACGTGTGTTCAACACCACCATGGGTAGTGCAAGGGACCTACAAAGTGCCGGCCTACGCCGACTCATTGTAAACGCTTCACTCTGGTGCATGGGGCTGGAAACATCCATCATGCCGAACTTAAACGTGAAGATCGTCGGCGATTACCAACCAAGAAAAAGTGGCTTCAACTACGAAAAACTCGGAGTCATCCCACAGTTACCATCTCACTTTCGGTAGCCGAAACAGGTGATCGCCATCAGGCAAACACACCCTTCACCGCCTTACCCTTACCGTCCTTGGTAGCGTAAAATGGCCGACCCTCGATTTCATAAGCCGTTTTGGGATTGATCCCCATCGCGGTAAACATCGTCGCATGCATATCTTCAATGCTTACAGGGTCCTTGATTGCCATGCATGGACGCTCGTCGGCTGTGGCGCCATACAGCGCTCCTTTTTTCATCCCTCCACCAAAGGTTAGCACCGATGACCCACCGGTGAAGTGGCGGTGCAGTCCGTAGTGCTTCATTTCTTTGAGCACACTGGTTTTAGCACGCGATTGATCCTTAGCCTTACTACCTGGCACACCCTCCATGATCATGTCACGGCTAAACTCACTCGCGACGACCACTAGCGTGCGGTCAAGCATACCACGTTCTTCTAGGTCTTTCACAAGCTGAGCAATCGGCGCGTCGATCTCCTTGTGGAGGCGTTGAACAGTCGTGTGACCATTCTCATGCGTATCCCAATGATAAAATGGCACGTATTCAGTAGCTACTTCCACAAACCGAGCACCCGACTCTACTAGCCTGCGTGCCAACAAACAACCACGCCCAAACCGACCTGTATTGTATCTATCATAACTCTCTTTTTTTTCTAGAGACAGATCGAAAGCGGCGCGATCCTTAGAACCCAACAAACGATGAGCTTTATCCATTGATCGTAACAACGATTCCTGATGGTAGTCGCTTAACCCCTCACCCTTTGGCGAGTTTTTCATGGCTTCCTGCAGCGCTTTGTAGCGTCTCGCAAAACGGTTAGCACTCATCCCCTCTGGCGGTTTGACTGCCTGTGATGCTTTTTCCGGATAAGGCAGATTCATCGGACCATACTCACTACCAAAAAATCCACCTGTGGTGAATGCTTTCAATTCCTCGCTTTCGCCATGCCCCTCGAGGCTTTGCCCGATAGTTATAAATGGTGGCATCACATCGCTTCGCCCACCCAAGACCTTAGCCATCCATGCACCGATGTGTGGTGCTGCCACCGTCACAGGAGGTACATATCCCGTGTGCCAATGATACTGATGACGCGAGTGCAGGATATGCCCCAAGTCCGCTTGGTAATGCGACCGAATCAATGTTGCGCGATCCATAACAGATGCAATATTCTCTAACCCCTTAGCAATCTTTATGTTGTCTACGGCCGTATCAATTGCCGGAAAAGTGCTGATTACTTTATCAACCGGCGTGCCCACTTTGAAAGGCTCGTAGTGCTTCGGATCAAACGTCTCCGGCGCTGCCATACCACCACCCATCCAGAGCAGGATACAGGCATCAGCTTTAGCCTCCGGATGCCCCATCTTCTCGCTTGCAACCACCCGAGGAGCACCACCTAACATGGTGGCCGCACCAGCCGCAGTTAGTTTTTCTAAAAATCTACGCCGGGTCACCCCTGGCCGAGATTCATCATACCAATTATTGTTCATATCAGTTTACGTAATTAAATTCAGGTAGCATAAAGACCATCCATAAAAAATCCTCAGTTCCATCAGCCGATAGCTTGTCTCCCATCAGGGATCGCGCAACACTCCATTCCTGTTGGCTCGGCTCTCTTGTTAGCGCAACCGCATAAACACGGCGAATTAATTCATCAGGCTTTCCGTACTTCTTCATCATGGCTACAGCACCCTCTCTGAGAATGTTGGCTAAAGCATCACCATTTGCTAAATTCATAGCCTCCAGCGTGGTGAACAATTCAGGCCGATTGGTCACCACTTGTTCCCGGTGAGGACGCCCCAATGCTGCCTGCAGTAGATCCCTCGGGGTGAAAACCGATCGAATCGGCCTGTTATCCCACTTTTTCAGTCCGTGAGCCTCCATCACCACACGCAACTGCCCTCCCCTAGCGCCTTTTTTAAACGCATTACCATCAGGCTTGGGCCACACACCCGTCGTAGATCGAATCATATCAATAAACTGCTCCGCCGACAGCCTGCGGCTCACTGGACCACGGAATTTTTTACCCGCCTCCTTCTGTTTCACCAGCTCCGACTGCATACGATAAACATCAGAATTTAAAATCACACGCATCACCGACTTGATGTCGTATTTCTCTCTCACCAATGTGTTCGCCAGAAAGTCCAATAATTCTTCGTTCCATGGTTCTAAATCCATGGTCTCGACTGGGTGCACGATGCCGCGCCCCATGAGCTGTTTCCATAGCCGATTGACAATGGTGCGCTGCATCCGGCCGTTCTCAGGGTGTGTCATCAGCTCAGCAAGACGCGCCAAGCGTTTGTCCCTGGGTAGACTTGGATCAATATCCCCTAGCTCCGGATAAATCCAAGCAGCTTTGGCCACCTTGCCCGTAGGCTTGTCACAACGAAACATTTCGAGGGGCTTTTCTGAAGTAATAGCAGCTAGACTGTAGGCATCTTTGAGCGTCCATTCGTTAACGAAGCTATCGTGGCACGATGCGCACTTCATGTTAATACCCATAAACACCTGCGAGATATTTTGTGAAAACTGAATTGCTTGAGTCTGGCTGGCATTGACATTCCCCCGCCACTTAATGCCACGCATGAATCCACCCGATCCTTCGACAGGAGAGATCAGCTCGCTTACAAAAGCATCATACGGCTTATTTTCTAACAATGATTTGTAGAGCCATCCTGTGATCTGCTTGCGGCCACCATCAATAAATCCGGTACCTGCAAATTCATTTCGGAGTAAATCATTCCAAAACACCATCCAGTGCTCAGCATACGCCTGATTGTCGCTCAAAACGCGCTCAACTTCCTCAAGCCGATCCAAATCCCCTGTTGCCAGGCGTTTTCTCGCTTCATCATTTGGTGGCAGACCAGTTACATCCAAGTAAAGCCGACGCAAGAAAACCGCATCATCTACAGCCGATACCGCCTTCGTCTTTTCTTCACCCATGGTTTTTCTAACCAGATAATCGACCGCGGCAGCGCCAGTCACGCCCTTAGGAAGTTTCACTTTACGTGGTTTTAACGGCGGTTGGTAACGCTCCTTAGCAAAAGTTATACCATCAGCCCACGGCACACCTGCTGCAATCCAACGACGAAATACATCGATCTCTTTTTCTGATAACGGATGCTTTTGTTTCTTCGGTGGCGGCATCCTCTCATCCTCATCATCAGTCAGCATTAACTCAATTAACAAGGATTCTTCCGGCTTACCCAGCACTAGAACATCCCCCTCCAAAACAAGAGCACGCGTGTTCATGGAGAAGCCGCCCTTCGATTTGTCACCACCATGACATTCGATACATTTATCTTTAAGCAATGGAACGACTTCATGTGCAAAATCCACATTGGCACAGAGTGTCGGCGTAATCAAAACCGCCGCCAGTAGATAGAATGAAAGCACGAATTTAACCATGTGTGATTAACGTCAACCGTAACAACAATTTTTCAATTCTTTTCTAATTAAAAAATAGTCCTCATGCAGAGCTAAAAAAACTCATACCCTATGACTATTGTTCTCCTAAAATATCATGTCAGGAGCTCATCGAAGGGCGTAAAAGTGATTATAGCCTGAGTTTTCGCAGCGCAATCTTCTCCACTCTGATCTGCCCTAGCGTCTCGTGTGTGTTATTAATCACGCAATTTAAAGCTGACAGAA
>DPWT01000123.1 GCA_003527555.1 Verrucomicrobiales bacterium
GGACTAAAAAAGCGATAGGCATCGAAGTGGCTGCATGTAATGGGGAGTGACTCGACGATCTCATCGGTCTCTCTCTGAGATAAACGTAGTGGAGCCGATTCTGCGTGTCGTATGTCTGCGCCGCTGTAGACCATCGCCCACTCGTGCATACCATGGCAACCGTAATTGCCTACGCGAGATTGGGTTAATACCAATAAATTATGAATCCACTTTAGACGCTGTATCTCTTTCAATGATAGTGTTAGAGGGTCTAATTTAACGATGTTTTTTGAGACTTTATAATGTTTTCCGCAAAGCGTAGCAGGAAGATTTTCTGTGACTTCCAGTGCAATGCCCATACCGGGGTGCCACTGTTCTAACCGACCCATTGAGAATGGATAATAAGTAAACAAAAAGTCATAGACTGGGTGCTTTTGCCGCGAGGCTCTTCGTTGTCGGCTAGGGACTGTCCAGTGGCGTGCCGTCTGCCTGTGTTTTTCTGTGAGAGAAAGCCATGCCTCAGCACTTAAATATACATCATGTGAGGTCACGGTGATAGAGGTTGGCTGACAAGGTTGGACAAAGCATGGGTAAGATTCTTTCTAAATGTTCAAGGCTACCGCTAGTATGTATTTGAAAGCTCGGTGTTGCGGGTTTGCATTTATTTTGCAAGATGCTTTTTGCTTGTATAGCGACGGCATCACTGGTGTCGACAATAGCTACCTTAGGCCCTGAAATATCTTTGATTAATGGACGAAGAAATGGATAGTGCGTACAACCTAACACGAGGACGTCTGCACCTGCATCGAGTAGCGGTAATATTTCACCTTCGATAATTTTGCGTGCGTGATCTCCTGATATTTCCCCCGCCTCTACGAGTTCGACAAAACTGGGGCATGGTCGAGTAATTACTTTGATATCGCCGGCATGAGTGTCGACGAGTCGATGGAATTTTTCGCCAGCCAGTGAGGCTTCTGTGGCGAGAATGCCCACTGTGCCAGACTTGGTCAGTTTGGCTGCGGGCTTGACTCCTGGTTCCATGCCAATGAAGGGCAGGGGGTAGGTAGCGCGGAGAGCTTCAACTGCCGCAATCGTGGCTGAGTTGCATGCCACAATGATCAATTTGCAACCTTGTTCGATCAGGAAATCTGTGACTTGGAAGACGCGTTGCTGAATTTCATCGGCTTTACGAACTCCGTAGGGGCACCAGGCACTGTCACCGAAGTAGATGATTGATTCGTTGGGTATAGTTTTTCGTACCTCGTTGAGCACAGATAGCCCACCTAGTCCTGAGTCAAATATGCCTATTGGTGAGTTCATGACCATTAATCAAATAAACCAAGCTGCGGTGAATCGGCCTCGGGCATATTCACGGGCTTGCTTTTGGTATTTTTGGCTCTGGGTTTACCTTTGGCCTCCGGGCGTGTGGAGTTTATTTCCAGATGAGTAAGGATATCCTTAGCGCGATCAATGATTGCAGGAGGGAGGCCGGCGAGGCGGGCGACTTGGATGCCGTATGATTTATCGGCGGTTCCCGGGAGAATCTTGCGCAGGAAAATGATGTCGTCGTTCCACTCACGAACCGCGACGTTATAGTTCTCGACTGCTTCCTTGCTGCGTGAGAGGTCGGTCAGTTCGTGGTAGTGGGTAGCAAACAGAGTGCGCGCTTTTATGGAATCATGCAGATGCTCAGCAACCGACCAGGCGATCGATAGGCCGTCAAAGGTGGCTGTTCCTCGACCAATCTCGTCTAGGATGACTAGAGAGTGATCGCTGGCGTTATTTATGATGAGGGATGTTTCGTTCATCTCGACCATAAAAGTGGATTGTCCTGAGGTGAGATCATCTGATGCGCCTACGCGGCAGAAAATGCGGTCGACTATCCCGATACGTGCTTTTTCGGCAGGAACATAGGCGCCGACTTGGGCCATCAGTGTGATGAGAGCGACTTGTCGAATGTAAGTTGATTTTCCTGCCATGTTGGGGCCGGTGATCAAAATCAAACGAGAGTCGTTAGCTGCCATGGTTGTATCGTTAGGCACGAATTTTTCTTCGACCATGGTTTGTTCTAATACTGGATGCCTGCCATTGGTGATTTCTAAATCACGCGAATTGTCTAGGATTGGCCGTGAATGATGATGGAGTTGAGCGAGTTCGGCGAGCCCCAGAAGTACATCTACCGTTGCTAGTGCCTCTGCGCATTGTTGTAGTCGATCGATATCGTTGGCGACCGATTGGCGGAGTTTAATAAATTCTTCATACTCGAGTTGTTTTGCGCGTTCATCGGCTCCGAGAATTTTGTTCTCCATTTCCTTGAGTGCGGGAGTGATATAGCGCTCTGCATTTGCCATGGTCTGTTTGCGCTGGTAATCGTCGGGAACTAAATCGATTTTAGCTTTAGTGACTTCGAGGAAGTAACCGAAAACGTTATTGAATTTAATTTTCAAAGTATCAATTCCAGTGCGTTTTCGTTCAGACTCTTGGAGTTCAGCGAGCCATTGCTTACCGCTGCTCGAGGCCGCGCGGAGTTCATCGAGCTCAGCAATAAAACCATCGCGGATGATGCCGCCTTCTCTGGTGTTCGCTGGCGGTTCGTCGGTTAGAGCTTTCTCGAATAGGCTGGTTAGTTCGGGGAAGGCGTGAAGTTTGGTTTCGATGTTAGAGTGAAAATCAGATCCTGGTAGGTTTTCTGCGAGTGCTTCAAGGTGGCTCTTGAGATCAGGGATCTTTTTTAGTGAGGTGAATAATGAAAGTAGATCGCGGGCATTGCCAGAGTTCTGAGAGAGACGAGAAGTAGTGCGCTCAATATCACGGATACCTCTCAGGGATTCGCGGCATTGTCCCATTAGGAATGGCTCGGCGAGAAAGGCTGCGATCATGTCTTGCCTTGCGTTTAGGGTATTTAGGTCGCGTAAGGGATGAAGAATCCAATCGCGCAACTTCCTTGCTCCCATTGGTGTGGCAGTATTGTCGAGCGCACCTAGGAGTGAATGTTTGCGCCCTGTTGGTGAGTCCACTAAATCTAAGTTGCGTTGGGAAGAGGAATCAATCAGTACATGTGAAGCATCGTTTCTAACTGATAGCGTTCTGAGGTGAGTGCATGACCGGCGAAGTTGGTAGGTGAGGTAATGTAATATGCCGCCCGCAGCAGAAATAGCGCATGTTAGGTTGTCGCAACCAAAGCCGCGCAGTGATCTAACCTTGAAGTGATCGCACAGGGCATGTTCTGATTGATCCGTCAGAAATGCGTAGCCGTCGTAAGGTAGGCTGCCACGCAGATCACCAAGAGCGTTAATTTGATCGTCTGGGATAATGAGTTCTTTTGGAGCGAGTCGTTGGAGGGCGTCTTTTAAGGCTTCCTTTTGAGGGTATTCTGCTACCGTGAAATCACCAGTCGAGTGATCGGCGCAGGCTAACCCCCAGTTTTTCCCTGAGTGATAAACTGCTGCGAGATAGTTGTGTCGAGTATCGTCGAGCAGGGTCATGTCATCGACGGTGCCTGCGGATATGATTTGTGCGATTTCGCGCTCTACAATTTTCCCTGGCTCGGGCGCAGTAGTTTGCTCAGCGATTGCGATGCGTTTGCCTGCCTGAATGACTTTGGCAATATATCCTTGTGCGGCATGGTGAGGCACACCGCACATAGGAATTCCATTACGTTTTGTAAGAGCTACATTTAAAATTCCAGCCGCCGTTTTGGCGTCCTCAAAAAACATCTCATAAAAGTCACCGAGGCGATAAAAGAGCAAAATGTCATCGGGCAAGGATCGGCGCATTGCCTGATACTGTGCCATCATCGGAGTGAGTTTTTTTTCCTGCGTCATGTTTGCGGTAACAGATGTTTAGCGAATAGTCGGGGGGCTTGTCGAGCCTTGCTGTCACGACAAGTGTGGCTGATAATTGACAGATTCGCAGATAAAGTGTGTATTTATTTCCGATGAAGTTAAATACCTTATTCCAAATGCTGATCGTGCCCGTCATTTCTGCGGGATTTTTGTTTACTCAACCCGTCAAAGCCGATGATGACGACACACAACTAGCCAAAACGATGAAGGAGGCAAGTGATGCTCTGAAGGCTCTACGTAAGCTCCCTAAGGATGATTGG
>DPWT01000163.1 GCA_003527555.1 Verrucomicrobiales bacterium
TCAGCTATGCCCAGTCCACCTTTACCTCTGCTGGGTGGCCGTTGCGGTCGTTGTATTTGAGGTGGCCGTGTTGGATGCCGAATTCGTGTACCTCTTTGGTGACCTTGACGTCGTAGCAGCAGTACTCGGCGATTTTCATCATGGGTTCTGGGTTGCCCGTTTTTTTGTGTTCTTGCCACCAGCGCAGCGCGTCCAAGCCATCCGCAGATTTACCTGTGCCGAGCGAGGCAGAGGCTAGGGAGTCGAGTTTGAGTCGATGTCCGAGCACGTTTTCCACCTCTACCATCATATCGAGGTTGGCGGTGGTGTTGATGAGGTCGAGAATGGTGTAGCCTTGGAGAACTGGGTAATCGAAGTAGAGGTGATTATAACCGACGACGAGGTCTGCCTTGACGAGCATATTGACCAGTTCATCTGTCTGGCTTTCGTTAAAAATATGGTATTGTTCGGTGCGCGTGGAGTAGGCGACACCGACGGAGATACCCATTTTGTCTTTGTTTGCGGCGCCGCCTACATCGCCGAAGCTGCGCTGGGTTTCCAAGTCAAAATAAACGATGTCCATAATATATTAATTTCTAAGATTTGTGCATTAAATACAAAGCCACCGTGTGAGTTTAAGTTGCTAAAATTTAAGTGTATTTGATGACCTGTTGCTTAACGGTTAAGAGCATGAAGGACCGAATGAGGGAATCAAGGGGCAAGTTATGTGGTGACTATTTTTTGGCGAGCTCTTGCTCGAGACGATGGGTAATCCACTTTGGTGCGTTGTGTTTTTTAAGTTGCTCGATGTGCATGCGGGCCGCAGTCATGTCGCCCATTAGCAGGGAGATTTTTGCCTTATCAGCGAGGAGTAGAGGATCTGGTTTGTCAGGATTGAATCGTTCGTTGATCTCCATGAGTGCGGTGTAAAGATCTTCAAAAGCGGTAGTTTTATCCTTCTGGTTGATTTTTGCTCTAGCTCGTTTGATGAGCCATACCGATTTAAAACGTAGGGTGGGGAGCTCGTTGTTAATAATTTTGAGTGCCTCAAGATTTTTTTTACCATCAATAAGTGCTTCAACGAGTTGGGCTTTTAGAATAGAGTCGGGGAATTGTTTGAGACCGGAACGGAGACCACGGATTTGTTCGTCGTGACGGCCGAGTAGGCGTTGGCATTCTGATCTCATTAGAAACCAATCAATCTTGCCTGCGGGGGACTCCTTGAATGCGAGCTGATAAGCGTGCAAGGCGGGTTTGTCCTTCCCGGATGCTTGGTAAGCTTGTGCACGCAGAATGTGGGTTTCTGCCCGATCTAGCCGGTCTTTGGCGAGTTTGAGTGCGAAGTTAGCAATTTGGAGTGCTTTTTCTGGGTGATGGGATGCGAGCTCAAGTCGGCAGAGCTCTACTTGCCAAGCAAGGTTGTTAGGCTTTGCAGCTGTAGCCGATACGAGGTCTTTAAAGGCATTATTCAAATTACCCATCGCCCTATATGTCTGGGCGCGTTGGAAAAGCAGTTCTGGTGTGGGTTTTTCAAGGATGTGTTCATTGAGCTCTTCGAGCGAGTGTCGCAAGTCTTGGTGAGCGCAAACATGAGGGAAGCTGAGGACCCAAAGGATGCAGGCGTGACAGATGATGTATGATAGAAAATGCAAGATGTAGACTTGGCTTGATGCAGATTAGATGCCCGGGCTTCTCAGAAACTCATCTTATTTTACTTGGAGAACGAGAGATGGATGGATAGTGAAGTCTGAGCTGTTTGGAGAATGGTTATGACCTTCGATGGCGATAGTATTTTTTCCTGTGTTAAAAAGTTCGGTAAACGAGCCCAGCTCAAAGAGTTCGAAATTTCCATTGGCCTCATGGGATGAGATGTCGCCTGCAGTCTTACCATTACCTTTTCCTACGCCTTTGCGAAACGCTTCCTTGCCATTGATATACATGATGAAGGCATCATCGTAGCTGATAGAAAGCAGTAGCTTGCGTGCTTCAGCTAGATTGGTTAAATCAAAATTGCGGCGGATGTAGAGGCTAGCAAATTTGTTTTTCATTTTTAGTTCGGTGGTGTCATCGTCATCGCCGTAGCCGAATCCAGCCTTGCCGGTTTTCCAAGCAGATGTATCGAAGTTGGGTTCAGTCCAAGCGGGGCTCGGGAAACTGCCGGTGTGATACTGCCATTCTGCTTTCTTTGGGATGATATATTTAGCACCCTTAGTTTTATCTACAGCTTTAGGTGTATTAGTTTTGGCGTTGGGTTTCCATGGTTCGGCAATGCGTGTGGGTTTGACGGTTTTCTTTTTGTGGATTTGAAATTTATCTTTAATTTCACCGTTCTTGTTGAGCATGGTAACGAGGAGTTCGTTCCCCTTGATGTTGATGAGTGTAGAGCCGTGTTCGACGAGGCTTCGGCGCATTACGGGCGAGTAACCTTTACGTCTGAGGCCGGTTCCGCCATGTCCCGTGACGATCTGTACAGTGCCTTGATTGGGTTTCAGCCCCGGGCTTTTTTGATATGCGCCATCGCCTTTTTCATCGCCATCGCCATCGTCGAGGATTTTATTTTCTGCCACTGTAGGGGTATCGTAGGCGCCATCCATGAGCATCGAGCGTTCATAAATATGGGAGTGACCTGTTAAGACAAGATCCACACCATTGGACTCGAGTATAGGCATGATATGTTCACGCATTTCGATGAGCTGTTGCTCTTTGTCGCTATCGTGAGAGCCTTTGGTGTATGGCGGATGATGCCAGTAAGCTATGATCCAATCGATTCTGGTAGGTGACGTTTTGGCAAGATCCTCGCGTAACCATTTTGCCATCGTAGCGGTGGGCTGGCGATCAAGATCGTGTGAGTTCAGCACCACAAAGTGGGTGCGTCCGAAGTCGAACGAGTAATAAGATTCATTTCCAGTGGGTACGCCACCGGCTTCTCCCTTAGTCGGGGTGATGTAGGCATCGTAGTAGGGGCCGACACCTGATTTTCCGCGTGACGTTCGTCCTTCGTGGTTACCCATGGAAGGCCAGCAAACGGTGTTGCGAAGGGTGGGTTGATATATCTCAAAGAACTTTTTTTGGAACTCCTTATCTTTACCACTGCCGTATGCCATATCCCCGACATGAAGATACATGTCTAGTGTGAGTTTGTGTTTCTTATTGTGATTGATAAGTGCTTGGTGGACTTGCTTTTGAGAAGGATTACCAGTGCCTGAATCGCCAACGACCCAGATGTAGGTGTCGCGTTTGGTGCCAGGTTTGGGGTGGGTGCGAAATGTGAATCCTGTCTCCGCTGGTGTTAGTCGATTGTCGCCATCGTAAACGGCATAGTAGTAGCGTGTGTCTGGTTTTAGCCCGGAAATTTTTGCTTCGTACTGGTAGGTGCCCTCAGGGGCGTTGAATAGTGGTAGCGCATGTGGGCTTTTGTGCTGAGCTTTGTTTCTGCGGACAACGATTTGTTTGCAGGAGCAGGCGGAACTGAGCTTGTTTGGGTGGCTGCCGATCCGTACGCTGGGTTTAATGATCTCTGTGGTGCGCCAAACGACGTGGACTGAGGTGTCGGTTGAGAGCTGAAGGTAAGGGCCTCGTTTGATGCACTCTGCAGCGGTTGAAAAATGACCGAGTAGAACTGAAATGCAGAGTGTTGTGGCGAATTTATGAGTGAATAGGTGTGTGATCATTGAAATAGAGAATTTATCTAATATTACCGCTTATACGGAGCAAGACGGTTACATATTTCTTAGAGACTTGGCGGCATCGCTTCGGGTCGCTAACAATGCGGGAATTAATGTGGCGAGGATGCACAAGGTAACAGCAAAAACAAATACAATGCCGAATTCGCTTGGGTCGATAATCGCGGGTAGGCCGTCGAATCCGTTGAATTCTGATGGGAAAGGGTCAAAGCCCCATGATGCGAGCACATCAAGTAAAACTTGCCGGTTTTTGACGACGAGATATCCTAAACTAAGACCGAGCAGTCCACCAAACAGGCCGATGATGATGCCCTGATAGAGGAAGACGCGAACCAATTGGAAAGGAGCGGCACCGAGCGATTTCATCACGCCGATTTCCCGTTTCTTTTGAATCGTTACCGTGAACATCACAGCCATAATAGAAAATGCCGACACCAACATAATGAATGAGAGGCATATGCTGAGCATCCAGCGTTGGGTGCTGATTAGAGAAAACTGAGCTTGGTGATCCTGCATCCACGTGCGTGCCTGCCATGCTCCGTCTTTAGGCATATTGGGTTCGACAGCATCTGCTAACACCATGGCTGCTTTGTAGGGGTCATTGAGCCGAAGTGCAATTCCGCGAACACCATCACCTAGGCCGGTGAGATCTTGCCCGACCGTCAGTGGAACAAATACATCTGGGCTGTAAGCATGGCGAGTAGCTTGATAGATACCGATTACATTTAAGTCCTTGGGAAGGACGACGGTCTTCATATGTTTGATATCGTTGATGTCTGCTTTATCGATATTGATATTTTTCAGGGTATCTAATATATTTAATGCTGTGGCTAAGTGGCCCTTTGGGTAGGTGAGCACGCCGCTATCGTCAGGATTTTGGGTGCTTCGCTCACCAGTGGCGACATGCTCCCTGAGGGTCTCGATGAGTTCTTTCTCCCTGTTGCGGATATTGTAGTCGAGCATCGGTCCGAGCACTCTGTGGTAAAAATCGGTCATTGCGGCGATGGGTGCGGTTTCCTGATTGTTACCTGTTGTGATGATGCGATTGAGCTCTTCTTCGGCGTGTTTTAATTCCTCTGAACCTGTCTCAAAGAAAGATGCTTCACCGATTCGATTGAGCACTGGTTGGATTTGTTTTAGGTTTCGGTTGGTGTGGATCTGGATAATGTCGCCTACGGAGATGCTGAATTTTTCAGCGGTTAGTGATGAGATAACGGCCTCATCACCGAGCCCCATGTCAGCATTTCCTTGTCCAGGTTTGATTAGGTCTTGAAGTGATTTAAGCTGGGATTCATTGGTGGTATCGATCGCCTGCATGGATGCTGGAGCCACAGCCCCTTGACGATCGAGAAGAACAAAGTCGTTTACCAGTGCGTAGGCGCTTTCCACTCCTTCCAAGTCGCTCATGGATTTCTGCAGGCTTCTCCACTCTTTCTGGGCATTGTAATCTGGGTTATACGCCGCCATTTTTTCGGCATCTGGCCAAGGTTCCATACGTTCGATATTGATGTGTGGCGTGTAGCTAAGCACGCGATCTTTTACGAGTTTTTCAAACCCACCAAAAACCGACAGCACGACAACAAGCACCATGACACCGATGGCAACACCAGCTAACGAGATCAAAGTGATCACAGAGACGTGGGTGCGTAGCGGGTTCAGATAGCGTAGAGCTAGCAGCAAGCTGAAATTTTTTCTGATGATAAGGGCGCTTGTGGTTGTTGAATATTCAGAAATTTGGAGTTGTGACGTCGGATTGTCCAATGAATTGTCATGTGCATCAAAATTACTCTCGGGTGATCATGAGTGGTGGAGTTCCCTCCAGGGTGGGTGATAATGTCAATGACTCCTTGTCTATTGTAATGGTGACTGCTCCAGTGAGCTGCTGATCAAACAAGTCAATATTACTGAGCTTTAAGTATTTTTTCCATGTTTTGGGGATCGATTCCATTTGGGGAAATGTGGCATTGGTCGAAATGATCGCACTTGGTTGTACTGCTTGCAGGAAGCTTTGACTGCCTGTGAAATCGTCTCGATTTCGGCCCATAACGATGATGTCAGCGGATAAATCAATACCCGATGAGAGCAGTTGGTCTTCAGTTGTGTAACCTGCATCGCCGGTAAAAAGAATTTGCCATCCGTGGCAGTGGAGTCGAAGAACAAGGCCTGTATCATCAGCCCGACCAGAACCATCAATTTCACGTGGAGCGTGTAATGTTTCGAGAAATATCTCGGGCTCAATCTCAAAGATTTGTCCAGCTGATGGGGTGATCAGCTGGGATTTGTGTGCGAGGACATTCTTCACGAACTTTTTATAGCTCGGGCTTCGCAGATCGGTGCGTGGAATTAGCGACTGCTTAACATCGTAGAATTTTAGGCATTGGCTCATCGCACCGCAGTGTTTGACATCGGCATGACTGATGATGAGCGAGTCGGGTCGTGCTCTAAGTGCTCTAAGTGTGGGCAGGACGTGTCTCCGAAAAGTATCGTCATGTCCGCAATCGAGTAAGATACCTCCGCCGACATCGAGAAACTGTGCCCCACCTCCATATGGGAGATCGAATACGATGATGTGATGGTTGTCATTATTGTTAGGTTTGCGGTAGTGGTGACCGCTAGGAATATCAGCAAACGCAGCTGCGAGCGTATATGTGGTCGTGGCCAAACGCGAGTTTAGTGCGTTGATAGAATCGCCTGCAGGTTGCCAGAGTGCACCTACTGCAAGAGAAAGCATGGCGAGTGCGAGGATGAGAAATACGATGAGCATCAGAGGGATACCAGCAATAATAGCAATAGGTGTAACTATACCGAAGTGAAGCCACATAAGGGGTGCCGAGCCCATCCATGCAGCCATGGAAACAGCCAGCGAACCACGTAACCATCTACGTTTTTCAAGGATAAATTCCTGTTTTGAGTTAAGCAGTGGGCGGGGAAAAAAAGGATCAATCTCGCCGAGTGGTTTCAATACGCGCGTCCACAT
>DPWT01000026.1 GCA_003527555.1 Verrucomicrobiales bacterium
GGTTTTCCATTTCTTGTATAGATAAAATCAAATTTTTTCTCAAATGCTTCATGACGGTTCTAAACTGATCAGGCTTCGATGTTTTTTTGCTTCATTTACGTTTAGTGAGGAAAGCTTATAATTTAAAACTGCCGACAGGCGGGGCAAATAGCTCATATCATCCTTGAAAAAGAACAAAAAAAAACAAGCAGCATGTGGCGCTGCTTGTTTTTTAAAAAGCGGGCGGCAAACGCTAGTTTACTGCAACGGCATCGTTACCAGTCTCGCCGGTTCGGATACGAATAGCCTCTTCAACAGGTGAAATAAAGACCTTACCGTCACCGATTTTACCGGTGTTGGCACTCTTAACAATTGCTTCTGCCACAGCACTTGCATCCTCGTCATCAACGATGATCTCGAGCTTTACCTTGGGCAGAAAATCGACGGTGTATTCGCTCCCTCGATAGATTTCGGTGTGGCCTTTTTGGCGACCAAATCCTTTCACCTCAGTAACGGTCATACCTTGAACGCCTACTTCGGCTAGGGCTTCTTTAACTTCCTCCAATTTGAAGGGTTTGATGATGGCTTCGATTTTTTTCATAATAGTCAGTGATAGTTAATTCTATGTCTTGCTCCTCTCATGGCAAGCAAGCATCGTGCCAATTTTTATTTGTTCTAAGAAACTTAGGATTTAAAAGCAAATTTTATTCGTTATTTAAGTGTAAACCGACTGCCGGGGAGTTGCTGCACTCTACCTTGAATCTCTAATTTGAGTAGCATAGCATTGATTTCTGACAACGATAAAGTAGTGGCATGGAGCAGTTCATCCACAAGTGAGGCACCATTTTCCATGGCATCGACTACCATCTGTTCGACGGGGCCTAGCGGCGGACGACGAGCTGCTTCATCGCCTTGAACGCGCTCCTGTAGCGGTAGCACTGAAATATCATCAAGAATGTCGTTACCACTGGTAACTAGTACTGCTCCCTCACGAATCAGGGCGTGGCAGCCTGCCGAGCTTGGTCGATCGATTTGCCCTGGTACGGCGTAAATCGGCTTACCCATCTCGCCGGCAAGATTCGCGGTGATGAGTGCACCAGACCACTCGGGACACTCGACAACAACAACTGCTTGCGACCAAGCTGCGACAATACGATTTCGCATCGGAAAGGTTTTTTTACTCGGTGGCATGTTGAGCGGGAACTCGGAAACGATAGCACCATTTCCAGATGCAATTTTTTCGGCTAACGCCATGTTTTCTGGAGGATAAACTTGCCCAAGGCCCGAGCCGATCACAGCAATCGTGCGCCCCTTCGCAGCCACGGCACCCTCGTGTGCATGAGTATCGATACCACGCGCTAGGCCAGATACTACTGTCATGCCGCTACTTGCCAGCTGGAATGCGAACTGCCGTGCAGTCTGGGTGCCGTAGTGAGTAGTTTTGCGGGAACCAACGATCGCGATGGCATGGCGGTCCACATCCTTAAGCTCACCCCATACATACAGCAGTAATGGTGGATCGTAGCTCTGGCGCAACGCTTCTGGATAATCCGCATCGTCCTGAGTCACAATTTTGAGTCCCCTCTCCTCCACCTCACGTAGCTCGGTTGTGAGATCAATGCGCTCCTCCCAGCTGCGAATAATTTCTGCTGTTTCAGGCCCGATGCCACGCACACCACTGATCTCATGTACCGCGGCAGATAAAATTGCCTCCGCGCTGCCAAATGAATCCATCAACCGCCGCACCCGGACAGGCCCGATTTTAGGCAGCATATTCAAAGCAATTAGGGCATCACGAGAGGTCATGCGAACAGTATGCTCATTAGGCTATATATTCCAACTACCAAATACACTCGCTAACAAAAAAACCTCTCCACGGTAAGTGGAGAGGTTTAGGAAAAAAGTTAGATCTTTGTTACCAGTAAGAAACAAGAGCGAAGCTACTTGAGCTTAGGCTTGCCTGCACGCCGGACAGAGCCAAAACGCTTCTGGAACTTGTCGATACGACCCGCGGTGTCCACAAACTGCTTAGTGCCTGTGAAAAATGGGTGCGAATCGGATGTCACTCCTGAGGAGATGATGTAGTGATCAACACCATCAATTTGCTCGACTTTGTTGGACTTTGCCGTCGAACGGGTGATAAATCTGGTGCCCGTAGTCATGTCTTGAAACGCGACTGGGTTGTACTCGGGATGAATTTCTGCTTTCATAATTGGTTTGGTTTACCTCCACGTTACCGACGCGGCGGGGCGTGGAAAATGCAGTATTTTGAGGATGTGTCAAGTCGTTACCTCATATGCTTAAGAAAAATATATCTAGCAGCAACTATCACCATCACAACAATCTTCGGCCTCTTTGGTGACGTCATAACCCTCACCTTTGGTCTCCCTGGGATGGCGTGTACGGGTGCCATCACAATCAGCGAAATTTTCTGCCTGCTCGAGTGGGATATTTTCCAATGGGTCAAGGAATTGGAATGAGTTGCCATATGGCTCATTTTGGAAAATCTGGTACGTTTTATCGCACACCGCGTAGCGCTTGCCGCGCTCCATGGCATGTCCATCATCGTCCACAACACTCTTGAAAGGTCCTCGGTAAATGACTGCCTGGTTACGCTCAAGACAAATACCCTGTTTGCCTTTCCAGGCGCGCACAGTAACCGAACGAAACTCAATCCCCTCAACCGTCTTCCACGGCTTTGATTCGAATTTTACAAACTCAATCCCGTAAAATCCAGCATCCTCAAACGCACGAGCAAATCCATCCTCAGTAAGAGCACCTGAAATACATCCACTCCATAGGTGGTCATCTTTTTGTAAATGCTCAGGCACTGGCTCGTCCGCGACAATATCTGAAATCACGGCTCGCCCACCCTTTTTAAGCACTCGAAAAATCTCTGCAAATAGCTGGGGTTTGAGCTGGGGCTCAACCAGATTCAGCACACAATTAGACACTACCACATCTATACTGTTATCAGGAATCATCGTCTGATCTCTACGTAACTTCTCTGCAACTGCTTCCATTTCAAGCCACGCATTCGCGTCTGAAATTGGCGAGGATTTAAGCTCATTTTCTAACAAATCAAGATCAAGCGCAAGATCTTGAATACGCCCTTTACGAAACTCACAATTGGAAAAACCTATTTTTTCGGCCACCATTGGCGCGTTCCGTTCAGCCACTTCAAGCATTGCGTCGGTCATGTCTACGCCGATCACTTTCCCCTCAGGTCCAACAATCTGACTGGCGATGAAACATATTTTACCCGTTCCACTACCCAGATCTAACACGGCATCACCAGGCTCGACCCACTGAGAAGGATCACCACAACCGTAGTCTTTTTCGATAACCTCTGCAGGAATAATCTTGAGAAACTCTGGGTTGTAATCGACTGGGCAGCAAAGTGCCTGCTCTTGAGCTTCTGCAGCATCAGCATAGCGATTCTTAACTGCAAATTCAGTTTTCATAGTTAGATAGAGAGTGGGAATTATTTTTATTGATCAGCTTCAAAATCACTCGAGTAACTCACGTATCGCGCTGACCGGCACACAGTTTCGTATGACCATCTGGAACGGCCCTTGTTTATCTGTCTTCTTTTTTGAAGGATAGTATATACTCTGCGTACTTGATACCATACCCACCAAATTTCCATTAGAGTCCATTACCGGTCCACCGCTGGAGCCACGTGCAAATTCAGCTGTCACTGCCATGATAGTTGCCCCAGCTCGACCGGAACCTCGCCTTTTGTAGTATCGTGATACTTTTCCAGATGTATAGGTATAAAAACGCGAATCAGGGTGGGCGATAATGTGCAAATCAGATCCAACAGCCGCATCCGGACCCAGTGTAATGGGCTTGTATTTGCCCTCGCCAACGCGGAAAATAGCCACGTCGCTCCGTTTACTCGCGGCAAGGATCTCTGTCACGGGCGCAAATTTACCATCACGTGTCATTACTCCAAAACCAGCTACCTCTTTACCGGCAAATACGTGATAATTTGTCACCATGACTCCATCAGCTGTCAGGACCCATCCAGTGGCAGCCCCCGAGCTATGCCATTCGGTGCAACGATCACATTTGTAAACAGATGCCACCGCTACCACACTATCGGCTCGGCTTTCATAGATATTTTCCAGCGGTGAAACCTGCACATTTGGCAATTCGAGTTTTACCTTATTTCGTTTTAGCTGTTCGACAAGACCTGCCCAGTCGAGCGTCATTTTTTTCTCCACCAAACTACCCACATTTAAGGGCACCTGCTTGAGGATTTTCTGATCATCTATAACGTTTATAGTGGTATCCCCCACCACATATCCAGCCAATGGCAGACAAGCTGATATGGAAGCAATCAAGCATTTCATGTCGATTGATCTACCGCCCTATTTGGTTAGTGTAAAGAATCATCCAGATGATTAACTCTGAGTCAAGGCACGCATTAAGTAGTCAGATGGGTGAAAATCCTTAATAATAGTCTCATTTTGATCACCCCTCTTCATTCTTACCTCGCTGATGTTGAAGTTTGGCGTTTTGTGAGGTGCAAAAAGAATATCGTCATGAGTACTATTTTCGTGCTGTTTGAACATAGTGGGTATGATATCTCCGCCCAAATGATCATCACGACCTGTCGCAAGGTGGCAGGTTCCTAGAACCTTCTCATCCTGAATATCTGAACCTGATACTGGAAGCACCTGTGTGCCAAAACCAAGTTCACCGAGCGTGCCAGTCATCGGATCATCAGCTAAGCGCTGGTTGTGCGCATCAATAGTAGCCTGGTCTCCTTGAATTAGAGTAGAACTTACTATGTTTCTATCGATTACTTCAAGCACGCCCAGGGTGCCGTCTTCGTATTTCATCGGAAAATGCCCACGGGCATCGGTTGGGACGAAATACACTTCACCTGCAGGTAAGTTTGCTACGTCGGGAGACGTCCCCTTGCACAGCCCATGGCTTTTCTGTGCGTCTTGTCCGTTGAGGCCCAGCCATGTAGTAAGCACGCGTCCGTCTTCCAGAGCAAAATCAATTTCGATAGAATCTGCACCCGTCATTGCTAAGCGAACTTTTTCTGCATCAGCAGACACTTCATCATAATTGACCGATAATCCAGATCTAAGAATCACATCATTCACCCCATGCATAGTGGCACCTCGAAATCCAAACTCTTTGCATTTTGCAGTTAGTGGTGCTGTTGCACTCCAGTCAGTGATACAGAGGATAATATCATAATTAGAATAAATATCACGATCGAGTGAAAGCTCATTCCCATCAACATCCCAACATGGATCCTGCATATCTAGGTTGGAACCATTGGTGCAATAGTAGGCAAACATCTCACCTCCCGTCATACCCAACTGACTCATTACCCCAGCATGCAAAGCCTTGTAAAAATGTTCATGCGCATTTTTTTGCACTGCAAAACCATCCTCATCCAGATAGGCAAATCCCTTCATCATTGATGCAGGATCGTCAAAATCTAATAAAATACATACGCGACATCCCTGCGTAGGTTCAAATACTGTATCCAGCAAACGAGCCAAATCAAATGCCTCATATTCACGCTTACTGGGGTCACGAATAACTTCTTCAGTCAGGTAATTTTCCAATAACATGCGGGTATTATAAGTTGTTATGACCTTCTCACAAGTGGAAGTTTATCAAGATTAATAATCCCTGCTAAACTAGGGTATATATTAACCACTTGCCATAACCTGAAAATATCATAAGCCTAGGCATATCATCTCACCGTCTTAACTCCACAACGCGGCGGCCCTCAAGAAAACCTCATAAACAATAGAAATCTCCTGATATGAAAATAGCCATCATCTGCATCACCACATTACTTATTTTGCCACTAGCTTTGAACGCGAAAATGAAAGCGCTTATCATTGATGGTCAAAACAACCATGCCGTGTGGCCAAAATCCACCATCATGATGAAACAATACCTGGAAGATACAGGCCTATTTGAGGTGAAAGTCATCCGTTGCAAGTTCACATGGAAAGGTGAGCGCGAAAAAGATTTCCTACCATTGGCAAAAGCCGGCAAGACTGAGAACCTCAAAAAACCAAAAGCTGATCCTAATTTCAA
>DPWT01000113.1 GCA_003527555.1 Verrucomicrobiales bacterium
TGTGACTTTCTCGAATGCAGTTTCTAATTTTGTTTCAAGCTTAGTCAATACTTCTTGCTCGGTCCATTGGTAGCGCTGAAGGTTTTGTACCCACTCAAAATATGAGACGGTAACTCCCCCTGCATTGCATAAAATATCAGGAATGAGAAAAACATCACTTCGCTCTTCAATGATGGTGTCAGCTTGAGGAGATGTGGGCCCGTTGGCGGCTTCCGCAAGCACTTTGCACTGAATTTTGCCCGCATTAGTCTGTGTGATTACTCGTTCAAGAGCGGCAGGAACTAATGCATCACATGGCTGAATTAACATTTCATCTGGATCAATCGGTTCCGCCCCATCGAAGCCTACTACACCTCCTACCCTCTCAACATGGGTAAGTAATTTTTCTACATCAATACCGCGGTCATTCCATAAAGCACCCGTCACATCTGATATACCAGTTACTTTTACCCCGTAACGAGACAGAGTACGAGCAGCGTATGATCCAACGTTACCAAAACCTTGTATTATAGCAGTGGCCTCACATTCGTTGATGCCCAGCTTGTCGAACGCTCTGGTGATAAGGAATGCGACACCGTGACCTGTTGCCTGGGTCCTGCCTTCAGAGCCCTGAAGCGCCACAGGCTTTCCCGTCACAATACCAGGGACAAGGTGGCCAGCATTGGTAGAATAAACGTCCAGCATCCAAGCCATCGTCTGCGCGTCGGTTCCCATATCAGGTGCCATGACATCCACTTCGGGGCCAATAAATGGCATCATTTCAGATGTATATCTGCGCGTGATGTTCTCTTTTTCACCAATACTCAGCACTCGAGGATCACAGGCGACACCACCTTTACCGCCGCCGAATGGCAAACCCATCAGAGCACATTTCCAGTTCATCCACATCGCCAGTGCCGCAACCTCTCCCAGCGTCACGCCCGGATGGTATCGCAGCCCTCCTTTCACGGGGCCACGCGACAAGTGATGCTGTACTCGGTAGCCAAAAAACACTTCGGTTTCGCCATTATCACGTTGGATTGGCACAGTGACACTGATCAGTCGTTTTGGCCACTTACAACGCTCTCGGACAGACTGACTCAGTTCAAGGAAATCTGCCGCTCGATCGAACTGGGTGGCTGCCATCAAGAATACATCATTATCCAACAATTCCTTTTGCATATATCTATCCAAACACTGAAAACCTAACAATGAAAGCTGCTTCTGGACAAAAAAATAAGCATTTACTTGAGTCTAGAATGATGCGGGTTAGATATAATACATGTTTGATTTTTTGATTCCATGGTTGCCTATGATAGGCGCCGGTATTGCATGGACGGTGACCATCTGTTTATTAATACTAGGCTTTATTGGCACTCTTGTGCCGTTTCTTCCCGGGCACCTTATCCTATTCTTTGCAGCAGTTAGCCACTGGTTAATGCTCAGAGATAATTCCGGTGTGGAGTGGTGGACTTTTGTTGTGCTCGGAGTTCTGTTAGTTTTTTCTCAGGTTATGGAGTTTATGAGTGGCGCCATTGGAACCCGCTGGTTCGGCGGAACACGCTGGGGCGCAGCAGGCGCATTGATCGGTGGAATCGTCGGGATATTTTTTATGCCCTTTGGATTGATCCTAGGACCACTGATTGGTTCGATGCTCTGTGAGTTTGTATTTGCCAAAAAGGAAGTGCGTCCGGCCACAGTCTCGGGTGTTGGATCTGTTTTGGGCACACTCGCCGGACTGATCATTAAAGTAATCGTCGGGGTGCTGATGATCATTTGGTTCGTTGTGGATGTAATTTGGATTTGAGGGTGCTTGAAATACACAGACAAAAAAAGCTGAAGAGGAAAACCTCTCCAGCTTGAACAAGATATTGTTGGAAATAGATTACTTGGGCAGATTCTTTTTCAGATTACCTGATTCGTATCCATCGGTTCCCCACACGGTATCTTCGCCTGTATCAAACAAAGTATCAGCTCCGGTCAGGACTGCTTTTTTCGCTTGGTTGACACGCAACTGCTTCACAGAACCATCGATACGTAGAACAACAGCTTTGTTATCATATGGGTCAGGATTAAAGAATTCACCAGACTCCTCCATGGGAGCCATAACAAGCGGGCGACCTGAGTTTACACTGGTAGATTGGTTTGCAACGTAGGCAAATCCACACTCTCCAGCTTCTAATGCATCTCCCTTGAGCACGTTATCTGGCTTTTTGGTAATTGTCGACTTGGCATAGAAGATTTCCTCTGACTTGGTGTATCCGCCAGCAATGAACTGTTTGAAGTAGTCGTTAGAAGTCGAAGTACCAAGCGTGACACCTGTTCCAGTGGTATCGATATCAGAGGCTGATGCATCAGATGGGAATTCACCGAAGTCGCCATCGAACTCAATCATCAAGTAGAAGATCTGCTTGGCGTTGTTCACTGCTTCTGTCATGTCAGCCTTCTTCTTCTGTTTAAGGATGACAGGAGTCGCCATGGCCGCGAGAGCCGCGATAATAGCGATTACAACAAGTAGCTCAACGAGTGTGAAACCCTTAAGCGTATTTTTTTGTGTTAGTTTCATGGTATTATTTATGTTTTATAATTCAAAGGTAAATGATCGTGGTTACCGAGTATGCCCTTGTTAAGGAGTATGATAAATCTCATACAGCTGAGCGGCAAGTATAAAAACCGACAAGGGATATAATGCTGACCCTACGGGCGGTTAAAAGAATCCTGTAAATCATTAAGATCAGTTAATGAAGCCTTATCCGCGTCAACGATAGCCTGCTTTTGTAAAGCGACGAGTTCCTTGACTCCTTTTTCGGCAAGATCGAGCATTTCGTTCATCTGCCCACGGGCAAACACGTTTTCCTCCCCACTTCCCTGGATTTCTACCAGCTCCAGATCCTCGGTCATGACCATGTTAAAATCGACACTTGCGTCCTTGTCTTCAGGATAGTCGAGATCAAGAATTGCTTCATTTTGAAAAATTCCGCAACTGATTCCTGCGATGAGTTTTTTCATTGGGAATGATTTAAGTTTACCTGCCGCCATGAGTTTATTCAGAGCGATCGCGGTGGCGACGCATCCGCCAGTCACCGATGCTGTTCGCGTACCGCCGTCGGCTTGTAGCACATCGCAATCGATCCAGATCGTGCGTTGCCCGAGTGCTTTTAAATCTACGACTGCGCGCAGCGACCTACCAATCAGGCGTTGAATCTCGGATGATCTTCCATCAAGCCTACCCGCTGAAATATCGCGCTGTTTTCGGTCGAGAGTCGAATATGGGAGCATATTGTATTCAGCTGTGAGCCAGCCCCCACTAATTTTTTGATACTTCATCCATCTGGGTATGTTCTCTTGTATTGTAGCTGCACAGATGACACGGGTGTTGCCAAATGAAACCAGCACTGAGCCAGTGGCGTGTGGAGCTATTCCTGGCTTAAAAGAAATCGGGCGAAGTTGGTCATAATTGCGTCCATCGGGTCGGGTCATACATGAGTTGTAAGTTTGAAGTTTCAAGATTCAAGGTTGAAGTGTATAACAATCTGCACGAATGAGAGAAACCTTAAACGAGTTAGAGCAGTGGGGCACAGAGGTGATCTTTGGTCGAGCCCGCGGCTTTCGTGCCACTGTGATGCGAATTCTCTTGTGGGCGCTCTCTGGGATATACCGGATCGGAGTTGCAGTTCGTTTGAAATGCTATCGCAAGGGAGCCAAATATCAGCATTACTTGGGTACACAGGTTATTAGCATTGGAAACCTTACTGTGGGAGGCACTGGCAAGACTCCAATGGTCGAGATGTTTGCCCGCACTCTGAGAGAGCGTGGAAGAAAGCCAGCTATTCTCAGTCGGGGGTATAAAAGTAAAAGACTGGGAAAACCGCAAGAATGGTTAAGAAAAAGTAACGGCTTGCCAATCCCCGCAGATGAAATGCCCAAAGTCGTTAGCGCCGGCGGTGAGCCACTGATCAAGGTGCGCTACGCAGGTGATGAACCGTGGATGCTTGCCAAAAACCTACCAGGCGTATCAGTGATTGTGGATAAAAACCGTGTCAAAGGGGGAAGCTTCGCCGTAGGCGAACTGAACGCAGACACTCTGATTCTTGACGATGGCTTACAGTATCTGAATCTAGCACACACAACGGATGTCGTGCTAGTAGATCAAAATTCTCCATTCGGAACTGGGAGGATACTTCCACGCGGCACCCTGCGCGAGCCCGCAAAGAACCTGCGCCGTGCCGATTACATCTTCATCACCAAATGCGATGGCAGCTCGAACGAGCAGCTTATAACGAAGATGCGTCGCTATAACCGTCATGCTGAAATCATTGAGTGCACACACGGGCCACAACATTTGGAAAACATTTTCACCGGCGAACAGCTACCACTAGATTATCTGCAAAAAAAATACGTTGCTGCGATTAGCGGTATAGCAGTGCCACAAAGCTTTGAAAAAATTCTCAAGTCACTTGGTGCACGTGTCGAGTTCCATCGCGTGTTCTCAGATCACCATACGTTTAACCAAAAAGATATTGATCGCTTTATGAACCGCTGTGTCAGGCGCGACATAGAGCTAATTGTTACCACAGAAAAAGATGCTGTGCGATTTCCACGACCCGCTGAGCTTGATGTTCCCATTTATTTTCTTCGCATCGAAGTGGACATCCTCAAAGGTATGGACGTCTGGGAACGATTAATTGACAGGATTTGTGATAAAAAAGGTAATATCGATCCGATTTTGCTTCGGCAAATGATCGGGTAACCATAAATTACCATATCAGAAATTCTCTTCTGTTCTTGTGATGCTAATGTGAGGCTCATAACCTAGGCGATATGAGTCGTAATCAATCACAATGGATTCTCGCCGAAGTTCCAGAAATCCCCCCGGATATTGATAATGAAATACCTGAGATACTTGTTCGTATGATGGCACAGCGCGGCATCCCTCCCGAGGAAATGCAGCAGTTTCTCCACCCTCGCCTGATGGACTTAACAGATCCGTTACTAATGCCTGACATGAAACCCGCGGTAGATCGAGTACTGCAGGCAGTCGATACCGGTGAAAATATCGTCGTCTATGGTGATTACGACGTTGATGGGATCACCTCTGTGACCTTGATGACCCAGATCCTAAGTGCATATAGATCATCTGTTAGAAGCTTTATCCCCCGCCGCGGAGCTGAGGGCTACGGCCTGAATTCCGCTGCGCTTGAACGCTGCATGAAAGAGGGTGAGAAACCCAGTCTGCTGATCACCGTGGATTGTGGAACAGCATCCATCGATGAGATAGCCACTCTTAAAAATGAAGGAATTGATGTCATCGTTGTCGATCATCACGAGCTCCCCCCCGCTGGAAAACCCGACTGTATCGCGGTCGTCAACCCGAAGTGCCCAGATACTGAAGCTGACTCCGAGTATCTTTGCGCCGCGGGTGTGGTATTCAAGCTCGCGCATGCCTTACTCAAAGCGCGACCTGTCGAGGGATTTGACCTCAAAGATTTTCTGGATCTGGTCGCACTCGCCACCGTGGCAGATATTGTGCCATTGGTAAAAGAGAACCGGCTGTTAGTCCGGCACGGACTGAAGCGCATGGAGCAGACCCAACACAACGGCTTGCGTGCACTCATGGAGGTTGCTCAAGTCAAAGGTCCGCTCACCAGCGCGGACGTTGGTTTCCGCATCGGCCCAAGGATCAATGCGGCAGGCAGGATGGACCGACCTGAGGACGCGCTCGAAGCACTTATGTGCAATGCAAACGTTGACCCGCTGCCACTTGCAGAGCGGCTCGATTCACATAACCGTGACCGACAAGCTGAAGAGCAACGGATTCACAAGGACGCCCTGAAATGTTACGAGGAAGAGCATCATCCGGATGACCCGGTTATTGTGTTAGGATCACGCGATTGGCACCCTGGTGTGGTTGGCATTGTGGCCTCACGTATGATGCGCCGTTTTCACAAACCCACATTCATCATTGCCATTGATGAAAAAGGAATTGGTAAAGGGTCTGGAAGAAGCATCGGTGGGGTTTCGCTGATGGATGCCATCAATGCTAACAGAGAACATCTAGAAGCTGGCGGAGGGCATGCCATGGCGGCAGGCATCAGCGTGCACGAAGATAAGATTGCCGATTTCCGCAATGGCTTTGCCGACTTTGTAACAGAAAACGTTTCTGCTGAAGACCGACTCCAGCGACTACATCTCGATGCCGAGATTGATTTCACCCAGCTGTCACTGGATTTTCTCAAAAGCTACGAGCTGCTCCAGCCGTTTGGATCATCCAACCCAGAGCCTGTCTTTATGACCCGTGAAGTATGGCTCACCGAAGCCCCGCGGGAGTTGAAGAACCACCACCTGAAGCTCTCGATGAAACAGAAGGAATGCTGGCAGAGTGCCATGTTCTTTAGTGGCGGACTACGCGAGCTTCCTGAGCAACCGTGGGACATCGCGTTTACCATCAACCGCAACACATTCCGCGGCAGAACTAGTCTGCAAATCGTCATTCAGGATGTGCGTGCACACAGCTCGGAGTAGAAAAAATGAATACGTGCTCTGCCAGCGATGTTTTATCCGACCAAGTCGGAATACCCGCCAAGGATGTGCTCGCTTATCAGTCAGCAGGTGTTGTGACCGTTGCCGATTTATTAGAGCGGTTACCAAAACGTTTTGAGGATCGCAGGAGATTCGATTCATTTCCCTTACAAGCTGGAGCAGGTGCTCTTTGTTTGCGCGGCACGGTGATTGACTCGCGAGTCCGCCGCTTTGGCGGGCGAAAGCAGTACTACGAGGCAATCATTGTAGAAGCCGGTGATGGCATCCTAACAACATCCAAGGTGACCTGCCGCTGGTTCAACATGCCGTGGATGAAAAACACTCTCGCCGCAGGGCACGAGATAGTGCTCTACGGTAAGCCCAAGGAATACCAAGGCGGTATCTTCATCGATCATCCGGACTTTGAAATCGTCGAGGATGACTCGGACGAATCGATCCACCTTGAACGTATTGTGCCCATCTACAAAGGCATAAGTGGCGTCACCCAGCGCAGGCAAAGAATCTATGCCTATGAGCTACTACGCGCCGTTAACCCCGACTCCCTCGCCCCGATCTATGATGTGGATTTCAGCTATCCCCGCAACGAGGCACTCAGAGAGGCACATT
This sequence comes from Verrucomicrobiales bacterium, assembly GCA_003527555.1. GTDB lineage: Bacteria > Verrucomicrobiota > Verrucomicrobiia > Verrucomicrobiales > Akkermansiaceae > Oceaniferula. The sequence goes on from DPWT01000113.1 coordinate 7,126, forward strand.
TCCCAGAAAGCCAACAACAAGCTGGCGCCGCACGCCGCTACTTTGCACTAGAAGAGTTTTTTTCACTCCAACTATCAGTTGTCTGGAAACGCTCCCAAGTACGTGCACACCATGGTAGGGTGCTCGGAAAAAAAACCGAGTTACTCACGCGCTTTTACAACTCATTACCATTTGATCTAACAGGCGCACAAAAACGTAGCATCAAAGAGATTATCGCTGACATGCGCTCCCCTCGCCCGATGAGCCGGCTTTTACAAGGTGACGTGGGCTCGGGAAAAACCTTTGTCGCCATGTGCGCCATGCTCATGGCAGTGGATTCCGGTGCCCAAGCCGCCCTGATGGCACCCACCCAAATTCTCGCAGAGCAGCACTACCTGACGTTCCAGAAATGGCTGCAGCCCCTTGGTATCCGCGTAGCACTCAGGACGGGGTCCCGCAAAGAAGACACCCACATGGAACTCGACGGTGACTCACAGATCATCATAGGCACTCACGCCCTGCTCTATGATTCCATCAATTTCAAAGATCTCGGCCTCGTAATCATCGATGAGCAACACAAGTTCGGTGTCGGCCAGCGCTCTCACCTGATTCAACAAGGTATCATGCCCGACGTACTAGTGATGACCGCCACGCCGATTCCCCGCACGCTCACACTCACCATTTACGGAGACCTTGATGTTTCCATCCTCGACGAACGACCCGCCGGACGCGGTGAAGTCGTCACAGCTGTTCGTAAAAAACCAAAAGTCAGCGACATCACCAAATTCATTCAAGACCAACTGCAGCAAGGTCGGCAAGCATACCTTGTCTATCCATTGGTCGAGGAAAGCGAGGCTCTGGATGCTGCAGCCGCGACCGTCGAGTTTGGGAAATGGAAAAAACGCCTCACTAAACACGAGGTGAAACTACTGCACGGCAAGATGCCTCCCGAGGAAAAAGACGCCGTTATGACCTCGTTCCGCGATGGCGATACCAATGCCCTCATTGCCACCACCGTCATCGAAGTGGGTGTGGATGTGCCAAACGCCAACATCATGGTCATCCAGAATGCCGAGAGGTTCGGCCTTGCCCAACTCCACCAGCTCCGTGGCCGTATTGGCCGTGGTGAGCATAAGAGCTACTGTATCCTGATCACCGACGGAAAATCACTTGAAGCAATGGAAAAACTCCAGGTTCTCGCGGAAACGTCTGACGGTTTCAAGATCGCCGAAGCTGACTTACGCCTGCGTGGCCCAGGCGATGTGTTAGGAACCGCACAAAGCGGGCTGGCCGATCTGAAATTTGTCGACTATCTCGCAGACGTGGAGCTGATCCGCGAGGCACGTGCTTTAGCGGAGGGCTTACTGAAGCAAGATCCCCAACTGGAAAAAAATCCGCGCCTTCTTGAGCTCATCCACGACGGCGACGTGGAGGTGGGTTAGTGAGGGGCGACACTCCTCCGTAGCCTCGGCGTAGGGGGAAGCACCCAACCAAAAACCTTGCGTGTATTCCGTGGTCAAAAATTGAAGTATCAATCTTAGCCTTTAGTTCTGTTAGATGACCTCATGAACCCTAACTCCAAGACTACACCCTCGCAATCATCCCGCCTTCCACGAACTCGACTTTGATCCCTGTCTGACGGGTCTCTTCCTTTCCTTGACTGACATTATTGACCCAGCGCACGATGCGGTTCAATCAAAAAAGGAAGCCTGTAGTGGCTGATTCCACGCAGTATGACCAACGTGTGCACCGAAGCCTTGGCGAAGGAGTAAGCCCCGCTTGGTGCCC
>DPWT01000063.1 GCA_003527555.1 Verrucomicrobiales bacterium
GTGGATGACAAGTTATGGCAGCTTTGCTGAGATTCCTTTGCCCAAGGATGTTCCCGACGAGCAATGCTCATCCGGACGGCGGTATGACCGTGTGACATTCCACAACCGCAGGGTGACCGACTTTTTTGATTTTGTACAAAAGCAAATCAAAAAACACATCTCGGACGCGGTGGTGCATCTCAAGGGTCAGGATAACTCAAGCCTCGGACCGATGGATATGGCGGTTACTGATGGAATCGATCGCGAAATGCTCACTCCGTCAGCTACTCTGCACGGGCTGGACACCCGACCGCTACCAGTCACCGAGCCGCGTATGGCGGCAGGAAACAAAGGCCGTAGTCCTAACAAAACTCTCCACTACGACGAGTCGCCTTATGGATTCCACTGGCTCGGTCAGTCGTTCCTCTACGATTACCTAACATCTCTCAAGCCCTACCGGCCGATCATCGATTTTGAGTATCACGCTTATTCAATTAACGCGATCCGTATCCCGGACATCAAACAAAGCCACTCCAGCGCCACTCTGTGGCTCGCACACATGCATGGTCTGGTCGGTAACATCGCGTGGTACTGGCAGCAGCGGTTCGGCCCATACCCGTTTCCACACGAGCATTTCAAAGTCTGGTTCTACGGCAGCCTGTCGACCCAACCATTGGTCGCCACCGAGTATTTCCAGACGATGCTGAAACTCAATACCTTCTCGCGCGATGTCGAAGCACTGGCATCGGTAAAAGAAAAACCTGTCCGCATCTTTGTTTCCAAACCTTCCTACATCCAGAATCGGGCCCACATCGATGCCCTGCACAGAGTTTACGAAGGAGTGTGTTTTCACGGTCTCAGAGTCGGGTTTATTACCGAACAGGAGCTCGCACGTAGTGGCACTGATGATGGTTGTAGAATGATCATCATCCCCGATGCCGAATTTGTCAGTGCCGAGGCATTGCAGGCATTGGAAAAAGCGAAGAAGTCCGGCGTACGACTGATTCGTTTTGGAAAGATTAACACAACACGTGACGCGTATGGTCTCCCGCACGCACCAGAGCTGACTGCCTTTCTGAAGGATGTTCCCGTGATCGGTTATGCCTCCGCGAGTGCTTTATCAAAAGAATTTGAAGAACGACTCAAACCCATCACATCTGAATTCGAGGTGCGGGTTACCCATACCGACGGCAGCAGCGCATTCGGTGTGATGCACCGGCAGGCGGTTTTGAATGGCAAGCGCGTCCTGTTGCTTGTCAACGTTTCCAAAAACCTCATTAATGTTCAGCTGCGCGCCAAAGATGCCCGCTTTGTCAATGGCTTTGATAAGCTGAACAGCGAGTCGGTCAAAGGGGAGGGGGTTGAACTTTTGTTCCAAGGAATCCGGCTTATCGAGATATCGTTGTAGTCTGTTGTATTCTAAACCATAGCTTCCATGGTTAAACATCATCACAAAGAGGTGTCAGTGCTTTTTGTGTTAATTTCTAAATATAAAAAATGTTCTATACATAGAAAAAAGAGCGGCTATGAATTGCTGCGTTATGAATAACTCGATGAACAAAAAACATACTACTCGACGCGCGATTACTGCTTCTGGAATCCTCGCCTGCCTGAGCGGCACGGCCGGGGCGACGACGATCTTCACCGAAAATTTTAACGGTTACGCGGGCAATCAGAACGCCGTGCAAGTGGATACGGGATTGAATGTTGCCTTCGGTGGCAGCGTCGCCGGTTGGTCAACATCGGGCGCTGGCGTGATGCACGCGGTGGACCTCGGTGCGTCCGACTGGGCCATCATGTTCTTCCAGGACAACGTGATCACCCAGTCCGCTGGGATTGGCGCAAACGCCTTGGGCGCCAGCTATGAGGTGACCTTCGATTACGGCACGGGCGTCTATGCGCAGTTGAGCCAGAAGACGGAAGCCGTTGACAGCCTGCTCGTCGAGGTGCTGCGCGGCGACAACACCGTATTGGCATCGAACACCTTCACGCCGGGCGCATGGGGCGCAGGCAACTACAATCTCGACGGCGGGCTCACCGGCACGCTGCCCTACGTCGGAGACGGCACGGGTGTCGTTCGTCTTCGCATCGGGCCGGACGGCCCCTTGAACAGCGGTAACTTTGAAGGCGAGATCGACAACATCTCGGTCGACGCCGTCCCCGAGCCCACCACCACCGCCCTACTCGGACTCGGTGGACTCGCACTGATTCTCCGTCGCCGTAAATAAATCATGCATCGGGAAATCCACATGATCTTGACCGTCTTCATCATCGGAGACGGTTTTTATTCTGGATTTAGAAAGACTTCCTAGGGTAGAACCGTAGAAAACCAGACCACATCTTGACCATCATGAATTCAAATGCATCATTTACTGCCAGAGACGAATCGCCGGGATCGGTGCCCGCTCTTGACCGCTCGCTCGACATCCTCGAACTTCTCAGCGATACTCCATCTGGTCTTACACTCTCGGAGCTCAGTCAACAGCTTGAGGCCCCAAAAAACGCGATTTTCCGTATCACCCAGACTCTGTTGGCGCGTCGCTATCTGTCACGCCATGTGGAGACTAGGGCATTTCAGCTCACCGGTCAGTGGCTGAAGCTGGCGACACCACGGCTCGGCGGTATGAGTCTGGCGGCTCTGGCGCGTCCTGCAATGGTGGCGTTGCGGGATGAAACGTCCGAGACAGTTCAGCTTGGTGTTCTCTGTGGCACCGAAGGCACCATCATCGAGCAAGTCGAGGGCACCCAGCCACTGCGGATCGTGGTGGATCTTGGATTGCGATTCCAGTTGTATAACAACGGCCCGGGTAAACTTCTGTTAGCTCATCTTCCTGACAAACAACGAGACCAAGTCATTTCTCAGCTCAAGCTCAAAGCCTGCACGCCACGGACGATCACCACTAAATCAGGTCTTAAAAAGGAATGTGAGCGTATCGTGTCCCAAGGGTATTCGATTGATTATGCTGAGGGGAATGAGGGTATCCACTGCCTTGCAGCTCCGATCATGAGCGAATTCGATGGAGTGGTCGGTGCCATCTGGGTGACCGGACCAGCAAAACGCCTGCCGAAAAGCCGATTCAAAGAGCTTGGCGAACAGGTCAAAGCCGCTGCGGCAATGGCGTCACAACGAATTCAGCAACTAGGATAGAAGAATCCTAATCTTACTCATCATCTTAATCTTAATCCTTCTGTCTCCATGCCCCAATTCGATCACGAAAAGCTCAACGTCTATCAAGACTCGATCAGTTTCGTGTCATGGGCCGAAGAGCTTCTCAAATCGATTTCAAAATCAATCGCCGCATACAAGCAGTTGGATCGGGCGTCCACTTCTGTCCCACTGAATATTGCCGAGGGTAACGGTAAACACACTCCTGCAGATCGTTGCAGATTTTTTGATATAGCCAGGGGATCGGCATTGGAATGCGCTGCTTGTCTAGACGTGTTGGTTGCCAAGAAGGTGATTGAGGAGGGAAAGGCGGACGAAGGGAAGGCTATGCTTGTAAAAATTGTTTCTATGCTTGTTGGGCTTATAAGGTCGAATTCGGAGGAGCGGGATGTTTGATGGGAGTGAATATGGTTGTGATGAAGATTAGGATTATGATGATGAGTAAGATGATGATGGCTGCTGGGTATCTCGTCGCCTCGGGCTCGATTGCCTTTGGTAACCCTGCTTTCGTGCGCGAGCAACAGGCTGCCGAGGTGCTGGAGCACTACTGTTTTGATTGTCACGGCGACGGCTCTGAGAAAGGTGGCTTTGATCTTGAGGAGTTTCTCGAGGACGGGCAAGGGGACGGC
>DPWT01000061.1 GCA_003527555.1 Verrucomicrobiales bacterium
GGATAGCTTTCTGGGAGGGATTCCGATTCTTGGCATGTTTAGCGGATATTTGTTCCACCCAACATACTCCGCAACGCGTCCCGACGGCACCATAGTTATGCGTGTGCGCAAGCAACCAGCATTTTTTGAGGGTAAGTTCACGATCGAAAAACTCACTGATCTGAGCCTGCAAGAAGAAGTCAATCTGATCTATTCTTTCCTAATGCTGTTATTGTTAGAACGTGCACGTGGATGACGCATATTACAGCCCTATGACTAATCAGCAACAATGGTTTTACATCGATAATAAAGGCCAGCAAGTGGGGCCAGTGGAAACTAGTGAGTTGATATCTCTTATTTCTCGAGGAGCTCTCAACGAGAGATCTATGGCATGGACTGAAGGCATGCATGATTGGCAATTGATTAGCCAGATCGAAACTTTGGCACAGCCAGTTGCACAGTCAAAAATAGCGGCTACCGGCCTTCCTCAACCATCTGCTACAATTTCCAACACCAGTAATTCTGCTGCCCCAGCAAGCATGAACCCATACGAACCGCCAAGAGCAGCGGTGCCCACTCACTCTGAATTCAACGATGCCGGCGCACTAATAACCGAGCATAGCGGCATTAAGAGACTAAATTACTTTGTAAGAAATGTAATCATTTTGGTTCTTCTGTTTGTGTTCATAGGATTGGCAATTACCACTTACCCAGATGATAATGCATATTCTATCATTTTGGCACTTGTCGGACTTCTAATATTTCTCGTTTTTTACATCCGCTTTGCTCTACTGCGAATTAGAAATATGGGAGCAAGTGGTTGGTGGCTACTTCTTATGCTTGTTCCGCTAGCTAGTAATGTCCTTGCTATTGCATTGCTATCATGTCCAGAAGGCTTCGCTCATCACAAAAAAATGGATACCACTGGTATTATCGTGGCCGTCATCCTGGGTGGCTTGACCTTGCTATCATTCATCGCTAATATAGCATCCGCATTGCTCATTTGATAACAATATCACAATTTCACAAAACCCCAGTGGATAAATGATCCGCCGGGGTTTTTCTTTTCATTCATACAAAAAACCTCTACTCCACTGCACACAGACTACTCTAAACTTTTAACACCATGTCCGACCAACGAAAACCTTTCCCATTCGACGAGTTCGAACCCAAGTGGCAGCAATACTGGGACAATCATCAGACCTTTCGCACACCAAATCCTGGTGATGAGGATTTCGACGTATCCAAACCCAAATACTATATCCTCGATATGTTTCCTTACCCATCTGGGGCGGGCCTACACGTCGGCCACCCAGAAGGATACACAGCAACGGACATCATTGGGCGATATAAGAAAATGAACGATCACAACGTGCTTCACCCGATGGGTTGGGATGCGTTTGGCCTGCCAGCCGAGCAGTATGCAATCAAGACCGGTCAGCACCCACGCATCACCACAGAGGCAAATGTGGATAATTTCCGCCGCCAACTCAAGGAGCTCGGCTTCGGCTACGATTGGACACGTGAAGTCAATACCACCGACCCAAATTACGTTAGATGGACCCAGTGGATTTTTCTTCAGCTCTATGATTCCTACTTCAACGAGAAAACACAAAAAGCTGCACCTGTTTCTGAACTAGAAGCTAATGGATGGACTCGCGAGCAAATCGATGACGTCCGTCTCGCCTTCATCCACGAGGCACCGGTGAACTGGTCGCCCTCTATGGGCACAGTTCTCGCCAACGAGGAGGTCGAGGAGTGGAAAAACAAAGGTGAAACCGTCGAACGCCGACCGTTGCGCCAGTGGATGCTTCGCATCACTAAATATGCTGAGCGACTCATCAACGAACTCGATGACCTCGACTGGCCAGAATCAATCAAACTGCTTCAAAAAAACTGGATTGGGAAATCGACCGGAGCGGAGGTCCGCTTTGATATCCAAGGTCACGAAGTCAGCGTGTTCACCACACGCCCCGACACCTTGTTCGGCGCCACCTACATGGTATTGGCTCCAGAACACCCACTGGTTTCAGAAGTCACAACCCCTGATCAAAAGGAATCCGTAGAGGCATACATCACATCCTGCGCCAGCAAGTCTGACCTTGAACGCGGTGATCTCAACAAAAACAAATCTGGCATCCCCACCGGAGCCACAGCAACGAATCCCGTTAACGGCGAACAAATCCCCGTGTGGATTGCTGACTACGTCATGATGGGCTATGGCACCGGCGCTATCATGGCTGTGCCCGCTCACGACAGTCGGGATTTTGAGTTTGCCACTAAGTTTGAGTTACCTGTCATCCAGGTTGTCCAACCTAATACAAATGATGACTGGCAAGGATTTACCGGCAATGGTGTCTCTGTGAATTCCGGATTTCTCGACGGACTTAAGACCCGCGAAGCCAAAAATAAAATCATCGCTTGGCTCGAGGAAAATAACAAAGGAGAGGCCAAGGTAAATTACAAACTACGCGACTGGCTGTTCTCTCGCCAGCGCTACTGGGGTGAGCCATTCCCCATTCTCTGGGAAGATGGAAACCACAAAGCGGTTCCCGAATCCGAGCTTCCCGTGCTCCAACCTGAGATGGACGATTTTAAGCCAACTGGCTCCCCCGAGGGACCTCTTGCAAAAGCCAGCGACTGGATCAACTACTCCACAACAGCAGTACGTGAAACCAACACAATGCCTCAGTGGGCAGGCTCATGCTGGTATTACCTTCGTTATTGTGACCCACATAATTGTGAGCGGTTTGTCAGTGAAGATGCAGAAGCCTATTGGAGGAATGTTGACCTCTACGTCGGCGGCACTGAACACGCAGTCCTTCACCTGCTTTACGCGCGCTTCTGGCATAAGGTGCTCAACGACTTGGGGCATGTCTCCACCGTCGAACCGTTCCAGAAACTTATCAACCAAGGCCTAATCCTCGGTGAGGACGGACAAAAAATGTCTAAGTCACTCGGCAACGTTGTTAACCCTGACGATGTGGTTAAGGAATATGGTGCTGATGCCTTACGTTTATATGAAATGTTCATGGGGCCTCTCGAGCAAGTAAAACCATGGCAAATGAAGGGCGTAGAGGGAGTTGCAAGGTTCCTCGCCAAAGTATGGCGCCTTGCCTTTGAACAAAACCAAGAAGGTGAATGGGTGCTGTCCAGCAAACTCACTGATGACAAACCCACCGACAAAGAGCTATTAAAAGTTCTGCACGAGACGATCAAAAAAGTCGGGGATGACATTGAAAAACTGTCGTTCAATACCGCAATCTCCCAGATGATGATCTGCACTAACGCTTTCGGCAAAGCGGACCAGCTCCCCGCCCTGCTGATGCGTGATCTTCTCAAGTGCTTGAACCCATTTGCACCGCACATCACTGAAGAAATCCACCACAAAATAGGTGAGGTATTTCCATCAGCCAAGTGCAGCAAGTCCCGTATCCTCGCCGACCGCGCGTGGCCGAGCTTCAACGAAGACTACCTCATAGAGGATGAAGTGGAAATCGTCGTTCAGGTCAATGGCAAGCTACGTGGTAAGATAAGCATTTCACCAGACACATCAAAAGATGAGATAGAAGCCCTAGCACAGCAGGATGCCAATGTCATCCAGCACACCGAAGGGAAAACAATCCGCAAAATCATCGTTGTTCCGGGTCGCCTCGTTAACATCGTCGCCAACTAAAAAATGAACGTCAAAAAAGTCAAATACGTGCTCTGGGCAGCCGACTACCAACGCTGCCTTAACTTCTACCATGAGCTTTTCGGTGGAGATGTTTCATTCTCTAACGAAACATGGAGCGAGATTGTAATTGCAGGCGCTACCATAGGAATTCACGGTGGAGGTGAAGGTAAACGCACATGGACCGGGTTGAGTTTTCAGGTCGATGACATACGCGCTGGCATTACACGACTCAAGGAATGTGGGGGTGATCTAACTCGTGAGCCCGTTGATACAGAGGAAGACCCCATTCATCTGGCAATGTGTGTTGATACGGATGGCAACGAGTTTATGATGACCTACAGTCGCGAGTGACCATTTTCAAAGTTGATATCGTAGCTTGATGAGAATGACTTGGCCCCAATGAGATGAAATCCTCATCTTCGATGCGCGTTAAACATGATTCACTCTATCTATCCGCATTTGTAGATGCCATGGTTTGAACCATTACAAAATCTACAAATCGATTGATTTCGCATCAAAAAATTCTGGATCATAGTCATCGTCCATCCACTCAGAAAAACCTTCTAGGCATTCTTTATAGCCGAACGAACCACCACAATCTTCGGGAGGACACGCACGCTCACCTTCCAACAATTTCAGCTCACCCTCAGATTCTGTTTTGTCCTCAATAACAATTTCATGCGTCCATGAATCAAAGAAATCATAACGATACATCAGACGAATTGGCACCCGCCGCCGACCAACAAATTCCGCCAAGGTGATCTCACCCTCATTCGTAAAATCATCCTGAGGTCCAACCTCTTCCTGAGAATTTGCGATAACATTGCTCAGGTGCCTTCCTTTACCATAGCGAAACTGGTGAGCTTGTTCATCGTTCCAGCCCATTGCCCGTTGGAGAATAGAATGAAATTCAGCAAATGTTACTGATCCGGGCACACTCAAACGCCGCCAAATCAGTGGCTCAATTTCGTAGAGGAAGATTTTGATCACATATGCACTCATAGAGCGGTTGTAGTCACAGAGGATGAAAG
>DPWT01000022.1 GCA_003527555.1 Verrucomicrobiales bacterium
GGCGTCCACCTCATCATCGTTGATATAATCCTGATAGATCAGATCCATGACCATGGCCGTGAGAGCATCCGCCGTGGTCATTGCGATCTCACCGACCCCAGCCTCACCGTGAATACCCAAACCGAGACCGATTTTTCCTTCTTCCAATGAAAAGGTAGGTTTGCCAGTTGCGGGGATTGAGCCGGGTGCCATGGCGACGCCGACCGAGCGCGTTTGCAGGCATGCCTTTTCCGCCACGCGGGCAAGGTCATCCAGATTGTTAGCCGATTGTGATGCCGCGCCAACGATTTTTACAATTGGCACCAGGCCGGCGATTCCGCGGCGGTCACTCTTTCTCTCGGGAGGTGCCGAGCAGACGTCGTCCGCGATCAGCACCGTGCGCACATCAGTGCCGCTAGCTGCCGACATTTCAGCACCAAGGTTGAAATTAAGAATATCCCCCGCGTAGTTGCCGTAGAGATAAAGCACACCATTGCCGCGATCCACTGCCTGGGTGGCTTCTTGGATAATGTTAGGTGCAGGCGCCGCAAAGATATCACCACAGGCAGCGCCGTCCGCCATGTTTTTTCCCACCATCGCATGATAGATTGGCTCGTGTCCGGCACCGCCCCCTACGAGTAATGCTACTTTGCCGTCTGGGATATCATTTTTAGCGAGAGATCGAACGCCTGCTTTTCGGCACTCCCCGTTATAGGCATCGACAAGGCCATCAAGAAGTTCATCGGCAGCATCTAACGGGTCGTTGAGTAGTTTGGGATTAAAATTGGCCATCGTTGTATTGAGTATGAGTGAGGATAGGATCGAAAAGCCTGACTTGTCGAGGTTCGTCATCTGGGATCTTGTCGTTCCGATGTCATGTCTCTATGATAATTACATGCACCGCATTACATTTCTAGACGCTTCTACCATTGGTAGTACTCCTCTTGATACCTTGTCTCAGTTTGGCGAACTTAAAACTTATGCATCTACCTCAAACAAGGAAACTAAAGAACATCTTGCTGAGACTACCATCGCCATTACCAACAAAGTCATCATTGATGGAGAAATCATCGCCGCTAGTAAAAACTTGAAGCTTATCTGTGTGGCGGCGACAGGTACTAACTGTGTCGATCTTGATGCTGCTAGAGAAGCAGGCATCCCCGTGTGTAACGTGGCAGGATATTCGACCGCGGGTGTTGAGCAACACACAATCGGATTCCTGATCAATTTATCCACTAACATGCATCGGCTTGTGGCAGAGCCTGCGAGATGGGCTGAATCCCCGATTTTCACTCGACTAGATTACCCAATCATAGATCTTGCCGGCAAGACGCTTGGAATTGTAGGGTTGGGAACAATCGGTAAATCCGTTGCCAAGGTCGCGCAAGGTCTCGGTATGGATGTCGTTGCGCTCGCGCGTGAGGGCTCGGTCGAATGCATCTGTCCACGTCTGCCGAGAGAGCAGTTTTTCTCAGAATCTGATGCCATTTCACTGCACTGTCCGTTGACTTCTGAAACCTACGGGCTGATTAATGAGGAGACACTGGGCATGATGAAGGCGAGTGCATTTCTGATCAACACCGGTCGCGGCCAGCTCATCAACGAAGAAGATCTGGCGGCTGCCTTAAAAAATAGAACCATCGCCGGCGCAGGTCTGGATGTGCTGTGCGAGGAGCCACCACCAGCGGATCACGTTTTGTTAGACCCCGGAATCCCGAATCTTATCATCACACCGCACACCGCCTGGGCATCCACCGAGTCGCGCACCCGGCTCATCGATGGTGTTGCACAGAATATCGAAGCATTCCTGAATGGCGAGAAACGGAATCTGGTTAACTGAATGGCTATAGTGCTTACTTCGCGGCTTTGATGTAGCCAAGCGATTCTAGAAACCGGGTGGCTTCCGCTATCGTTTCGTTGTATTTCGACTTGTTGAAAAACCCATGTTTCTCGCCGGGGTAGAGGTGCAGATCGCAGCGGTTGCCTGCTTTATGCATTAACGATTGGTATTTTTTGGCAGTAGCGACGGGGATTAAGTCGTCTTTAGTGCCGAGGAAAACTGTGGTCGGCGGAGTTTTTGCGGAGATGTTATGCATGGGTGAAAAATCTTTCCAGTAGGCCTTCACACGCTTGTGGCCGTAGCCGTTTGGTCCATTGTCAAATACTGGATTGTAGAGAACCAGCGCCTGCGGGATGCAGCTTACCGAGGTGTCTTCGCCATCTTCGTTGAATCCTTTTGTGGTTGCGATAGCGGCTGCGACGTGTCCGCCGGCTGAGCCTCCACCTGCCGCGATTTTATTTGGATCGACCCCAAGTTTAGCGGCGTTATTCCGTAGCCAGCGCATGGCTGATTTTCCGTCAGTAATACATGTCTTGGGGTCTGTGCCGTGGGATTTCTTAACGCGATACTCGGCGCTGATAGCCACCATGCCACGTTTCGCTAGATGTGCGCATTGTGGGTAGAATTGCTTGGGCGATCCGCCACTCCATCCGCCGCCAAAAAAGAAAATGATTGCTGGTGTCTTGCCTTTGAAGTTGTGGCTCTTTGGGAAAAAAACGTGGATTTTGAGATCTGTTTGTACGCTTTTCTTGTAGGTGATTTTTTGATCTGGATCAGCTCCGGCTGTCAGTTTGCTGGCTGATACAATGAAGCAGAGTAGAAGCGTTATTTTTGACCGATTAAACATGGCGTTGCCGTTTCTGTTATTTTTTCCGATACGTCTCTAATAGCAAATGGCTATGAGGGTGATGCAGACGTTTTAGCGTGGTATAGTCTATGGGAGCGAAATCACTAACGATTATCGGGTGGAGTCGTTACTGATCGGTCGTCATTTATGCTTCGCGGAAAATGCATATTTTTCTGTGGCTGGTCTGCCAATACGAATTAGTTATTTTTCAATATCCTTTGGCTCAGGTGGTGCATTTGACGTTTGCGCCGTGTCGTTGGATGGCTGCGCGTCCTCCTCTGCTTGTTTGGCTATTTTTTTCTTAGCTGATTTTTTAGCAGCTTTCTTGGTTTTTGGAGGGTCAGGGTTGAGCTCCTTGGCGGCGTGCAGCTTGCCATCTGAAAATAAAAGCACGAGTCCTTCGTTAATTAGCCAATGTAGATCATGATACCATGAATGGCGCGTTTCATCATCGATGTCTTTGGGTAGACAGTCTTTCCACATCTTATCGATAGTTCCCGCCGGATTTTCAAGAACCCAGTGGAATAGCTTTGATGGTCGGTCTGCCATGACCATGTCGTCAGGCACATGCTTGGGGCGCGCTGGACCGCAATGTAGGCGCTTTTTCCATTTGTAGACGGCTAAGTGCCGACCACTCATCTGACGGCAAAGAAATGAGGCAAGCTTACCTGGGTATTTTTTTTCTTCGGCCACAGTATACTTGAGTGTTGCCATCAGTCCTGGGCTGATCATTTTAGCAGGAATGCTCGCCAGCACGGAGATGACTTTATCGGACTTAAATGCATTGTCGAAGCCATGGATTAGGAAATGTTGTTCGACCTCACGGCGTGTCTTAAACACGGGTAGGGTGTCCTCGATCGCGGGTGCGGGCGTCTCGACGGGTGTTTCATTAGGCTCGTTTGCGGCTGCTTCTTCATTAGCTTGGGGAGCGGATTCTGCAGTAATTACCTCTTCAGCAATTTTTTCTTTTTCCTCAGCTTTGGGTGTCTCTGGTAAATCTGCCGGCTGTGCGGGCTTGGGTCGCCAGATCGATTGTTTTTTTACCTGCTCGACCCATTTTTCGACGGCTTCCTCACCGTGCTCGATGACAATTTTGCTTTTGTATCGCTCGATAGGCATGTTGGCGTAGCGAGCATGGTGAATATCAGTGAGAGTCTGCTGGTAGGAGTGGTGGTTGGGTGGCCCAATGATCTTGCCGCTCAAGCCACAACGCGCGATGGACTGGAAATTTCCCGTAGGTGCTTCGCCCTCAGTGATTTTCACTTCGTAGTAATTTTCTACCATACCTGATGACCAAAAATGGCTCAGGCACTCTTGTTTAGTCAGCCACGCTGAATGATCTGCCTTGCTTTGGTAGAGTGCTTGTTCCTCGCTCTCGAAGATTACATGGAAACGGTCCAGGCCGCCAAGCACGAGCCATGCGAGATCAAATACAGAGTGTGTGCGACCTTGGGCAGAAATCTCTTTTGCAAGAGCATCCATTCCTTCCTCGATAGGCATGATACGTGCGCTGATACCCTCCGCTGGAGCTGTTGGCGGCTTATGCTCTCTGCGCTCTCTGCGGTCAAAAGATTTACTATCCCGCCGGCGGTTGCCTCCGTGGTTACCATCATTTCTTCTGCGGTCACTACCCCGTGGTGGTGGTTTGCGGTCGCCGCCATGATTCGTTGATCCGTGGTTAGATCCTTTACCAGACCTTTGTTTAGGTTTGCTGCTGGCGTCATTGCGTGCCCATGCTGGACCAAAATCGAGGGCACTTAGATCGGGTGCTTTGTCGTTCTTTGATGGCTTAGCAGATGATGAAGAATCTTTTTTACTCATATCGAAGTTTGTTTTTACACGCTATGGGTTTCTAACGGAAGCATTCACTTCAAGAAGTTCGAGGGTTTTTTTCAGGGCGTGATTGTGTTGCGAAAGCACTTCGTGGGCACGAATTGTCATACTTGAGGTGTTTATTTCTTTATTTTCGAGCTTGTCGAGGGTGCTTGTCAGTGCATGGGCATCGTCTAACATCATGATTGCTTTCTGATTGCAGAGCTGCTGAACTAAAGGTTGAAAATTTTCCATGTGTGGCCCACAGATCACAGGAATTTGAGCTGCAATGGCCTCTGCTGGGTTTTGTCCGCCTACGTTGAGCCAACTTTTTCCGATGATCACCCAGTCGGCATGTGCCGTCCAATCACGCAGTTCACCGGTTGTGTCAGCGATGAGGCATGATTGTTCGGCATTTTCAGGTGGCTCATAATTTGTTTTCAAAACAGGTAGGTATCCAACAGATCTGAGATCGGCAACTACCTCAGTGCGACGTTCGGCGTGGCGCGGAACGATTAACAGAATAATATCGGCGGCTGATTTTTTAACAGCCTCGGCGATAATCTTTTCCTCTCCCGTATGGGTGCTGGCGAGGAGTAATACCTTGCGCCCATTGCCTCCATCATTACCAAAATCATTCAGCAATTTCTGAAAGTCAGATCGTTTTTGGGGTGCTTGACCGCCAGTTAGATCGAACTTAATGCTGCCTGTGATGTGAATTTTAGCTGTTGGGATTCCCAGTGCGGCAAAGCGATTCTTATCGGTCGTATCCTGCACGCCAACGCGGGTGATCATGCTGAATACAGGTGTGACAAGACAGCTGAATTTTTTGAATCGCGCTTCTGAGCGTGCTGAGAGTCGTGCATTGACTATGCTCACTGGGATATTTTTTTTCTGTGCGATGCGCAGTAGGTTTGGCCATGCTTCTGCCTCGATGAGCACAATTTGTTGGGGTGAGAACCGTCGCATTACCATACGAACGATGAAATTAAAATCTAACGGGCTGTAGATTACGCGTGCTTGAGATGGGGCGTTTTGTCGCGCAACAGCATGGCCTGTAGATGTTGTGGCTGCCAGTACGATGTGCAATGAGGCATCATAATCTAATATCGATTTAATCAATTTGAGTGCGATGAGGACCTCTCCCACGCTTACGGCATGTATGTAGATGGTATCTTTTGGCTCGCTGATAGAAGTAGTTTTGAATACAGCAAAGCGTTCAAGTAAACCAGTGCCGTAGCCCCCACGGCGCCACATCTTGACAAGCCACGCGGGGAACGCGAGGACGAAGAACAACGGCAGAGCGATGTTGTAAATCAAGAGGATTAAAGATCGTGGCATTGGGTGTGATATTATGTGATGAGGGCCCACTGGTAAAACAGAATTCCACAGCCTCCGTAACTTCGGCGATCAAGGAGATTCCATCCTGTAACTTGATCCCGCTGATTATTGGTCGGATCCTCAACAACTAACAGTGCGTCATCGGCGAGGCGCCCTGCAAGTCGTTCATGCGTGAGTAATGCATTCACAAAATCACGATCGCCTGGTCTCTTGAAATAAGGTGGATCAGCAAAAATAAGATCGTAGGTGGCATTGTCGCGATCTAGGAATCGGAACACATCAGCCTGCACTGCACGTCCGTTATCAAATCCGAGAGATGTAAGGTTTTTAGTAATTACCTTTTGTGCTTCGCGGTTGTCATCCACCATGATGGCAGATGCCGCGCCGCGACTTAGAGATTCAATTCCCAAAGCTCCGGAGCCAGCAAAAAGATCGAGCACTTTTGCGCCGTGCAGTCTGTCTGCTAGGATTGAAAAAAGAGCCTCACGAAGTCTGTCAGTGCTTGGTCGTGCGACTGATTTTGGCACACTGATGCTTCGGCTTCCTGCAGATCCACTGATGATTCTCATGGTTTAGTTTCCGTTTTGTGTGAGTGATCTGGGATCGGAAGCGCTTTGAGTTCCTTTCCAGCTTCTTTCATTTCGATTCTGATGAATTCGTAGAGTGTAGTAACCACAGTAATGAGCGGTAGATTAGCAAATTTTGCTCCGGCATCAATCTCAGGCTCTAGCAACGGACCTGAAATTACAAGGTCACGCATGACTCGATCGGGTGTATCGAGATCATACCACCAGCGGCCGGGACGTCCGAATAAATGTGATCCATGAATGCCGCGTGACAGATAGGCGGCAGCCTCTGGGGATGCCACGATACGAGTGACCGAGAGGTGGCCGTCGCGTACAGACATGTTACCGTTGCTCATGATCGACAGATCCTCGCTGATCAGTCGGGCGCCGCTCCAGCGTAGCGTTCCTTGTCTGAAAACGATAGGTAGAAAAAGTTCCTCAAACGTGACGTTGTGATTGCCATGTTGCTCTCGGATCAAAAATTGATTGGTTGAGAGTGCGCCATTAGCTCGCCAGCTCTTTGGTTGATGTAATAGCCCGTTGAGCGTTATCTGTGCGGCTACGGAATCTGCTTTTACTTCCATGGCTATGTGTTCGAGCCATTGGGCGCCATCGATTTTTTGACGGTCAACTGATAGATCAATCAGGAAGGGGAGTCGGCCGATACGGTTTTTGCCAAGCCCGAGCTGGGCGATGGTTCTCGCTTGGACTCCGCCGAGGTCGATGATTTGTTCTTCAATTTTCAGGTAGGGGCGTTCCCAGACGATTTTTTGTTGAATGTCGTTCTGTTCATCTAGGCCTACTAAGCGGATGCTGCCAATATTGATTATGCCCTCAGTATTTTCTCCCAAGAGAATGTGGTCGTAGTTGAGGTTGTTAATATCAATGATATCGAGCTGTTTGGATGCTGATATTAAACGGCACCGTGCGTTGGTGATTTTCAAATGCACGGGTAGTTTGTGTGGTGTCGTTTTCTTCTCAGCGAGAGGTGATTTGGGTGTCGGGGTAATTGGATTTTTTTTAGGCGTTGTAGGTGTGTTAGGTTCAGTAGTAGATGGTTTAGTCTCGGGCGACGCCGGTTTTGCTGGTGTTGGTTTTTGTGCCTTTGGTATTGAGGTATTGGAGGCTATTGCCGCAAACATTTCCAAACTCATGGTGAGATCAGGGGAATTGATCTCTATGTTACGTGGATAAACTTGGCCGCGCGCCAACTGACGCCAATACGGGCGAATGCGCATTTTTTTGACGACCATAAACGGCTGATTTGTCTGGGCGCGCAGTTCCTCCGGTTGAAGCATCTCGGTGTCATACAGGCTGATGCCATTCCACGGCGACCACGACATGCTGCCGATACCCCAGTCCTGCCCAGTGCGTTTATTTAACTCTGTCTCTATACTATTTGTTCCCCATGCGCTAGTGAGCCAGAGGTTGGAAGCTCCGAAGAGTGTGAGTGTTATTATAACACCCCAGCATAGGAAACGTAATGAGTGATGTCCTATCGACGACTTTGATCGAAGAGTTTTCTCTGTCGAATCGGTATTCGAACTATTGGCCTTCTGGGCCATCGGCTACTTCTTTTTTGGCGGTGTAAAACGAATCACTAGGCTTTTATCTGCAAGTTTTAAACCGGAGGTGCTTTCCTGTAAGCGGTAGATAAGAAGGCAGTGTTTGCCGTC
>DPWT01000265.1 GCA_003527555.1 Verrucomicrobiales bacterium
GTGCCACAACTTTGATGATGGAAATACACACCTCGGGGAGGGCCGTCGTCTGGACAGGTGCCAAGGAGCGGGCAGAATTTTATGTTCAGCAGCTTCATGGCTCACAGTTAAAATCAACCATGGAAAAGTCAGTCTAGATATTCTGTACTATGAATGTAATACCAACTCTTGAAGGAGGTCTATCCATTGAACCAGAAAACGCCGCCGATTGGATGGTGTTAGATTCGATATCAACTGATATTGGACGTCCATCGCATCTTGCTGAGTCTCTCGCCGGTCTGATGGGCGACGATAGTGAATGGGAGGAACTGGTGGTGCCAGATCTGGAGCAGAACTTCAACGTTCAGTGCCGATACGTGCAGGAAGCTGTTGAGTCAGCACGAGAGCAGAACTCACAAGCGATTTTTATAAAGGCACATAACGCCGATAAATGGTATGGCGCGCTGAATCAAGCACGGATGTCTCTCCAAGCAAGGTATGATATCCATGGCCTGGATAATTTTGAAGATGCTCCGGAAGAACTAAGAAGTGCTCACTTTCGCGACCGTTTTTACCTCACATTACAAGGTGTTCTGTTGGAATATGTGATGGGAAATAGTTGAGAAAAGTTTGAGGGGTGCAAAAACGGCACAATTAAAATCATAAAGATGGCTAATACAACGATTTCTTATGTTATTCACTAGTTAGCTCAGCTGCTTTTCTTAGGCAGTTAGCCTTACCTTGTGCAAGTTTTTTGCCATCCTTGTCTACGAGAACATAGTGGGGCACAAAACCCGATTTGTATTTGGTGAGCCCGGCCTTATCGATTTTTTTCATCATAATAGTGGGCCAGGGGAAGGAATGTTGTTTTGCCCAATCAAGCGCCGCTTTGGGATTTTGGTCGGCGCTTGCCATGATGAGTTCTACTTTAGCGTTGTTGGCTATTTGTTTATTGTAGGTCTCCACTAACTGTGGGACAGATGAACGGCACGGTCCTCACCAACTCGCTGTGAAGTAGATAATGTAGTATTCAGGGGCTTGCTGGAGTTCAAAGTTAGCGTATTTTTTGTCCGTGAGCTTAACTATGTTACCTTTAAGCTTATCTCCGAGAGCACCAAAACCAACCTCCTCGACAGCCTTTAATTTCTCACTATTAAGCGCTTCTGCTTTTTTCTCCTCCAGCCACTTCTTGTCATCTTCAGACAGCAGAGCAATTTTGAAGCGAACTTTGTTAAACCCTTTGGTAACAGTAACATACTCTGCTGTGTGGCTAACGTAGTCGCCTTTGAATGTTTTTGAGCCTTCCGCACTGGTCCATGTGCGGGCTTGTAGTGAGCTAACCATGACCGTGGCTATAATTGCTGATATAATTGGTTTCTTCATGCGATGTAATAGTTCAGGGTGTAATTGCCTGCTTCTAAAAATAATAAACGTCACGATAGTGCGAAATTGTGCAGAAAAGGTCTGAGACCTTGCAAATTTATCTACCATGAATCAAGTTACAACCAGCAAAGATTGATATTTGATGAATATGAAGCAAGACCAGTCCCAAAAATTATTTAAGCAAGCAAAGCAAATCATCCCGGGCGGAGTGAATTCTCCGGTGAGGGCGTTCCGTAATGTTGATGGAGAACCGTTTTTTGTAAGCAAAGCAAAGGGGTGTATGATTGAGGACGTGGATGGTAATCGAATGATCGATTACGTAGGCACTTGGGGGCCGGCAATTCTTGGGCATGCGCCGGAGTGTGTCCTGCAGGCCATAAACATCGCGGCGCAAAATGGTGTGTCTTTTGGAATACCCAATCCCTATGAGGTGGATATGGCGAAGCTAATCGTCGATTGGGTGCCGTCGGTGCAAAAAGTACGTATGGTTAATTCCGGGACCGAGGCGACTATGAGTGCAGTGCGTCTCGCGCGCGGCTTCACTGGGCGCGATAAAGTCGTAAAATTTGAAGGCTGTTATCACGGGCATGTGGATAGTCTACTAGTTGCAGCTGGCTCAGGGGCGCTGACTCATGGGGAGCCGGATTCTGCGGGGGTACCGTCTACATTCGCTGCGGAAACAATTATCGTGCCATACAACGATCTAGAAAAGGTTCAGGAAGTTTTTTCAAAATTAGGTGATCAAATTGCTGCTGTCATTGTAGAGAGCTATCCTGCGAACGCAGGACTTATTTTCCCGAGAAAGAATTTCTTGCAGGGTCTACGCGATATAACCACCCAATATGGTGCGGTGTTTATCTTTGATGAGGTTATGACAGGATTCCGTGTGGCTAAAGGAGGGGTACAGGAACTGGAGGGCATCTCGCCTGACCTAACAGCCATGGGCAAGGTCATCGGTGGGGGGCTTCCGGTGGGGGCCTTCGGTGGACGTGCTGATATAATGGACTGTCTGGCGCCGAATGGTCCGGTCTATCAAGCGGGAACACTTAGCGGTAATCCGCTTGCAATGGCTGCCGGTTTGTCCCAGCTGCATGAGATGGAGATGGTAGATGGCTATGGAAAGTTGGAGAAGTTAGGAGCACAACTTGAAACTGGTACTCGCTCACTTCTCACGGAAAAGGGGTTGGGTTACCAATTTAATCGGGTAGGCTCAATGTTCTGTTTGTTTTTCACCGATGAGGAAATTATTAACCTAGATTCAGTGATGACCGCTGATACTGCAGCATTTAGAAAGTTCTTCACATCCATGCTCGAGCAGGGTGTCTATATGGCACCAAGCCCCTATGAAACTGGCTTTATTAGCGTCTCGCATGGTGAGCCAGAAATCAGCAGAACCCTAGAGGCTA